>CANRMW010000023.1 GCA_947631835.1 uncultured Clostridia bacterium
CCGAACGACATCGCGGCGGAATCCGCCTCGACGTGGAAGTTCCAGTTGAGCGACGGCCAGACGATGTCTGTCAGCGGGCTGCCGGTCGGCACGGGCTACTCCTACACGGCCACGGAGGATCCGGCGACGGGTTACGAAGTGACGGACAGCGAGGAAGCCCCGGATACGGACGGCGAGACGACGGTCAGCGGCACGGTGGCGGCGGGCAGCAGAGAGTCTGCCCGGGTCACGTTCACCAATACGAAGCAGAAACCCGAACCGGCGGAGCTTGCGCTCGACCTGACGAAGAGCGTCGCCGACGAGAGCGACCTGAAGACGTATATGCTGCAGGAGGGTGCGTTCTCCTTCCGCGTGACGCCCTCCATGGACAACCCGACGGACGACCCGATCCGCGCGATGCCCGAGTTTGACGCGACGGCCGGCTTCATGACCGTGAAGAACGGCGCGTCCGCAGACGGCAAGACGGCGCCGGCCGTGATCTTCCCGGCGGGGACGAAGTTCGCGACAGCCGGCAAGTATGATTACACGGTCCGCGAGATCATCCCGAGCGTCAGCGAGCCGGGCGTCACCTACGACGGCCAGAGCTACGCGGTGACGGTGAACGTCACCGAGGACTACGGCACGGACGGCAAGTACACCGGGAAGCTGAAGGCGGAAGCGACCGTCAACGGCGAGAACGGCGAAGTGATCTTTACAAACGAATACAATCCCAACCGGATCGGCGTGACGCTGCAGGCGGAGAAGTCTCTGCTCAGTACCGCCGGGGAAGCGCTGCCGGTCCGCGACGGAGACTTCACCTTTACGCTGAAGGGCATTTCGGCGGAGTACACCGAGGAGGACCGCACCGGCGGCGAGCCGGGGACGATCTCCACGGAGCCCGAGCCGGTTGCACCGAGCGCGCCGGCCGAATCCGAGCCCGCGCCGACGGAATCCGAGCCTGCTCCGGCGGAACCGCAGCCCGGAAACGGCTTGACCTTCGAGGAGCCGGAGGAGCCCGAAGACAGCGGCGAGAGCGTGTTTGATTTCCTGTCGCAGACCTCTGCGGAGACGGGCGGCCTTGTGTCGAGGATGAGCCTCGGCGGAGAGGACAACCCGTGGTCGTTCTTCGGAGCGACGGATCCCGATACGCCGATCGCGCCGGAGCCCGAGCCGGACGAGTCCACGATGGCCCCGCTCACCGAGGACGGGACCGACGAGCCGCTTTCTGAGGAACCGGCTGCCCCGACGGATATGCCGATGCCGGAGATCAGCACGATCAAGGTTGCCGGCGACGGACGCGCCAACTTTGGACCGATCCGCTTCACGCGGGCTGGCGTGTACGTCTATGAGATCACAGAAGTGAACGAGGGACGCTACGGCGTCACCTACGACGAGCGCACCTATACCGCCACGGTGACGGTGTCGAGGAACGCGGACGACGCGCTCTTCGCGGAGGTGACGTACAGCGACGGCACGGTCTCCGCGGAAGACGCCGGGTTCGTCAACACGATGACGACCGGCGGGCTCACCGTTACGAAGCGGGTGACGGGTACGGCGGCGGATCTCACGAAATCGTTCGCGTTTACCGTGACGATCACCGATGAGACCGGTGCGGCGCTCGAATCCATCGACGGAAAGTACGGCGAGATGGAGTTCGTCAAGGGCGTGGCCGCGTTCACGCTGAAGGACGGCGAGAGCCGCACGGCGGAGAACCTGCCCACGGGCGTCCACTACAAGGTGGAAGAGGCCGATTACAGTGCGGACGGCTGGACCGTGACCTATATCGGCCAGGCGGACGGCAGCGGGACGATCCAGCAGGATACCGTTGCGGAAGTGACGGCGGAGAACCGCAAGGATAAAGAGCCCGGCAGCCTGACGGTCCGCAAGACCGTGACGGGCGCCGGCGACAAGCAGCGGGCGTTCAACTTCGCCGTGACGTTCACTCCGGCGGACGGGCTGGAGAATGTCGGGATCACAAAGAACGGAGAGCCTGCTCCGGGCCTTTCGATCGTAGGCGGAACGCTCCGGTTCACGCTCAGCGACGGCGAGAGCGTGGAGATCACCGGCATCCCGGCGGACACGCAGTATGCCGTGACGGAGGAACAGGCGGCTGGCTATACCACCACTTCCTCCGGCGAGACGGGTACGATCCCGGAGGGCGGCAGAGCGGAAGCGCGGTTCGTGAACGACGTGCCGCAGCCGCAGTCCACGCCGATACCGCCCGCGCAGACCGTAAGGCCGATGCCGACGCCGAACGCGTCGGTCGGGCCGAAGGAGACGCCGATCCCCGTCCCGCCGACAGGCGACACGCGGAACTACACCGGATGGATCGCATTGATGGCGATGTCTGTCAGCGGCATGCTGGCGGCGGGTCTGCTGCTCGTGAGAGAGCGGAGAAACGCGAATCGCAAAGGACGCCATGCAAGATAACGGCGAAACGGACCGATAGAGAAACGAACGGCGGATGCGCAGTGCGCATCCGCCGCTCGGCGTTTCCCGCCGGGTTCGGGGCGTGACGGCTGCTCCTCCCGTCGGTTTTGGGCCGCCGCAGTTTCCTTGAGACTGACGGGCGCGGCGGCGCATAGAAAAAACGGGGGCGCGGAAAAAAACTCCGCATTGACAAACTTTGCGGTTTGCGGTAGGATATTCGGCAGGGACCTCAGGTGCGCACAGATACGTCTGTGCCCGAACAAGGAACGGGGTGCAGATCCCCGACGGGCCCGCCACCGTGACGGAGGAGCCAAGCGCAAACGCGGCGCGGCGAGAGCCGCAACGCGCGATCACGGTCACTGCGAAAGCGGGAAGGCCGCGCGAGGCGAAGAGACCGAAGCCGGGAGACTTGCCTGAGGAGAATGCGCCCAGCCGCGAGCGCCGGCGAAGGGGACAAACCCGCCGGGAGGAACGCGTCTGCGCACCGGAAGCACACAGACGTCCCGGGCTTTCTTCGAGCGTATTCTTTGCCCAAATCAGAAGAAAGCAGGTTTATATCCATGCAGAAAACAACAAAAAGAAGATGGATCATGTTCGCGGCGTTTTGTTTCGGCGCGCTGATCGCCGTCGGGCTTGTTATCTGGCGGGCGAACGCGCCGCAGGGGACAGCCGGGGCGAAGAACTACACGTTCACCGTCGTTGATAGCGAGGGCGGGGAGACCGTCCATAAGCTCTCCACCGACGAGGAGTTCCTCGGCGCGGCGCTTCAGAACGAGGGGCTGATCGAGGGCGAGGAAGGCGAATACGGCCTCTTCGTGAAGACGGTTGGCGGCATCACCGCGAACGACGCGGAGCAGGAATGGTGGGCGCTCTATGTGGGCGACGAGATGGCCCAAAACGGCGTGGACGCGACGCCCGTCGAGGACGGCGGGGAGTACAGCTTCCGTCTGAACACGGGGTGGTAAGATGCGGCTGCGCGCTGTGGTGACGGCCGGGCTTTTCGGCGCGCTCCTGCTCACGGCGCAGGTCGCGCTCGCGCCCCTGCCGAACATCGAGCTGGTCTCGCCGCTCGTGGTCCTGATGACGCTGCTGCTCGGCCGGTACGTCGCCTATACGCTCGCCGTGTTCGTCCTGCTGGAGGGCCTTGTCTTCGGCTTTGGGCTGTGGTGGTTCTCCTACCTCTATGTCTGGGCGATCCTCGCGGTGCTCGCGCACCTGTTCCGCAGGATGGATTCGCGCCTCGGCTGGGCGCTGCTCTGCGGGTTCTTCGGGCTGTTTTTCGGGACCCTGACGGCAATCCCGGTGATCTTTGTGAGCGGCCTCGCCGCGGGCGGCGCGTACATCGTCGCGGGGATCCCGTTCGATCTCCTGCACGCGGGCGGGAATTTCCTGCTCGGGCTGCTTGCGGTCCAGCCGTTGAAAAATTGCGCGGCGATGCGGCGCGCGGCGAAGTTTCTTTCCGGCGGCGCGCCGGTCTGACCGCCGCGCAAAGGACGCGCGCGATTTACAAAAACGAAATGCTTCCGGTACCGGGCGGGGGAAACCCCGCCCTTTTCTTTGCCACCGTTTGGCGCGAAGGAGGGACGGGTATGCATTTTATAAATGGGGGCAAAAAATCGGGTGCTTTCAAAAAGAGGCGCGGGAAACGGTGGGTTCCGCGCCTCTTTTTGAACTTTTTTTGAAGATTCGGCGGAATCCCCAACCGGCATCGGAAAGGGCGGGAGCAAAAACGGCAAAGCGCCGAAAATGTCCCGAAAAATCGCCGTAAAATAAAGAAAAACCCCCTTGACAAACAGCGGGGTTTGGTGTATTATATGAAAATGTCTCATCATGGAGATTTGTCGCTTTCGATAGCTGAATCCAGTATAACACATCTTTCGGCAAATTGCAAGCATGATCTACACGGAGGAGCAAAAAAAGGGCAGTTTTTGGAGCAAATATCGAATGGAGTGGTTGAGTCAATGGTGAATGTTAAGCCTGTAAAGCTTGGCAAGAACACACGCATGAGCTTCGCTCAGATCAACGAAGTCCTGGATATGCCGAACCTCATCGAGATCCAGAAAAATTCCTACAACTGGTTCATCAACGAGGGCCTCAGGGAGGTCTTCCAGGACGTCTCCGGCATCACGGATTTCAACGGCAATCTGGTGCTGGACTTTGTTGACTACAAGCTCGACGACACACCGAATTATTCCGTGGCAGAATGCAAGGAACGCGACGCGACCTACGCCGCGGCGCTCCGCGTGCGCGCGCGCCTGCTGAACAAGGAGACCGGCGAGATCAAGGAATCCGACGTTTTCATGGGCGATTTCCCGCTGATGACGCCCTCCGGCACGTTTGTCATCAACGGCGCGGAACGCGTCATCGTCTCTCAGCTCGTCCGCTCCCCCGGCGTTTATTACAAGATGGAATACGACCGCACCGGCGAGCGGCTGTTCTCTTCCACCGTGATCCCGAACCGCGGCGCGTGGCTGGAGTATGAGAACGACGTCAACAAGGTCCTCTATGTCCGCATCGACAAGAACCGCAAGCTGCCCGTCACCGCCTTCATCCGTTCTCTCGGCCTCGGTACCGATCAGGAGATCCGCGATTACTTCGGCGAGAACGAATACCTGGACGCCACCTTTGAGAAGGACACCACCCACACCTACGAGGAAGGGCTTTTCGAGGTCTACCGGAAGCTCCGCCCGAGCGAGCCGCCCACCATCGAATCCGCGCTCTCCCACCTCAACGGCCTGTTCTTTGACCCGCGCCGCTACGATCTTTCCCGCGTGGGCCGCTACAAATACAACAAGAAGCTGAACCTTGCCGGGCGCATCACCGGGCACCGGCTCTCCCGCCCTGTGGCGGATCCGACGACCGGCGAGCTGATGGCGGACGCCGGGCAGACCGTGAACCGCGCGCTCGCCGAAGCGATGGACGACGCCGGCGTCATGGAGGTCTACCTCGACATGGAGGGCCACGAGGCGAAGGTCGTCTCGAACCACATGGTCGATATCTCGAAATACGTTTCCTTCGACGCGGAAGCGGAGTGCGGCGTCAACGAGCGCGTGCGCTTCTCCGTGCTGCAGGAGATCCTGGAAGCGGCGGGAGACGACGAGGCTGCGCTGAAGGCCGCCCTCACCGCGCGCAGGGAAGAGCTCATCCCGAACCATATCATCATCGACGACATCTTCGCGAGCATCAACTACATGATGTGCCTCGGCGCCGGCCTCGGCCAGACCGACGACATCGACCAGCTCGGCAACCGCCGCATCCGCTCGGTCGGCGAGCTGCTGCAGAACCAGTTCCGCATCGGCTTCTCCCGCCTCGAGCGCGTCATCCGCGAGCGCATGACGCTCCAGGCGCAGGACGCCGAGGGCCTCACCGCGCACACGCTCATCAACATCCGCCCGGTCGTTTCGGCGATCAAGGAATTTTTCGGCTCTTCGCCGCTCTCCCAGTTCATGGACCAGGTGAACCCCCTCTCGGAGCTCACCCATAAGCGCCGCCTCTCGGCGCTCGGCCCGGGCGGCCTCTCCCGCGACCGCGCGAGCTTCGAGGTCCGCGACGTTCACTACACCCACTACGGCCGCATGTGCCCGATCGAATCGCCGGAAGGCCCGAACATCGGCCTGATCTCGTATCTCGCGACCTTCGCGCGCATCAACCACTACGGCTTCATCGAGGCGCCTTACCGCAAGATCGACAAGGCCACCGGCCGCGTCACCGACGAGGTGGTCTACATGACCGCCGACGTGGAGGACGAGTACATCGTCGCGCAGGCGAACGAAAAGCTGAACGAGGACGGCACGTTTGCAAACCGCCGCGTGCTGGTCCGCTACAAGGGCGATTTCATCGAGGTCCCGCCGGAGCGCGTGGACTACATGGACATCTCCCCGAGAATGGTCGTTTCCGTGGCGACGGCGATGATCCCGTTCCTCGAGAACGACGACGCCAACCGCGCGCTGATGGGCGCGAACATGCAGCGGCAGGCCGTGCCGCTCATCCGCACCGAAGCGCCGATCGTCGGCACGGGCATCGAGTATAAGGCCGGCATCGATTCCGGCGTCTGCGTGCTCGCGAAGCGCGGCGGCACGGTGAAGTATGTCTCCGCCGATCTCGTTCGCGTCCTCGCGGACAACGGCGACACCGACGATTACGTCATCACGAAGTTTATGCGCTCCAACCAGAGCACATGTATCAACCAGGTCCCGGTCGTCTCCGTGGGAGACCGCGTGGAGGAGGGCGAGGTCATCGCTGACGGCCCGGCCATCAAGAACGGCGAGATCGCGCTGGGCAAGAACGCGCTGATTGGCTTCATGACCTGGGAAGGCTACAACTACGAGGACGCCGTCCTGCTGAACGAGAAGATCGTCCGCGACGACGTTTACACCTCGATCCACATCGAGGAATACGAGATGGAGGCCCGCGACACGAAGCTCGGGCCCGAGGAGATCACCCGCGACATCCCGAACGTCAACGAGGATCTGCTGCGCGACCTCGACGAGCGCGGCATCATCCGCGTGGGCGCGGAGGTCCACGCCGGGGACATCCTCGTCGGCAAGGTCACGCCGAAGGGCGAGACGGAGCTCACCGCCGAGGAGCGTCTGCTGCGCGCGATCTTCGGCGAGAAGGCCAGAGAGGTGCGCGATACCTCGCTGCGCGTCCCGCACGGCGAATACGGCACCATTGTCGATGTGAAGGTCTTCACCCGGGAGAACAGCGAGGAGCTGTCGCCCGGCGTCAACAAGGTCGTCCGCTGCTACATCGCCCAGAAGAGAAAGATCTCCGTCGGCGACAAGATGGCCGGACGCCACGGCAACAAGGGCGTCGTGTCGCGCATCCTGCCGGAAGAGGATATGCCCTTCCTGCCGGACGGCACCCCGCTCGACATCGTGCTCAACCCGCTGGGCGTGCCTTCCCGTATGAACATCGGGCAGGTATTGGAGGTCCACCTCGGCATGGCGGCGCACAAGCTCGGCTGGAAGATCATGACCCCGGTCTTTGACGGCGCGCACGAGGAGGACATCCGCGAGTGCTTCAAGGAGGCCGGCATCAACGAGGACGGCAAGTTCCGTCTGCGCGACGGCCGCACGGGCGAGTATTTCGACAACGCCGTGACCGTCGGATATATGTATTACCTCAAGCTCCACCATCTGGTGGACGATAAGATCCACGCCCGCTCCACCGGCCCTTATGCGCTCGTCACACAGCAGCCGCTCGGCGGCAAGGCGCAGTTCGGCGGCCAGCGCTTCGGCGAGATGGAAGTCTGGGCGCTGGAGGCTTACGGCGCGGCGTATACGCTGCAGGAGATCCTGACCGTGAAGTCCGACGACGTGGTCGGCCGCGTGAAGACGTATGAGGCCATCGTCAAGGGCCAGAATGTCCCGAAGCCGGGCATCCCGGAGTCGTTCCGCGTGCTCATCAAGGAGCTGCAGTCGCTGGGGCTGGACATCAAGGTCCTCGACCACGACAAGAACGAGATCGACCTGCGGCAGACGTTCGACGACGACGACGATATCGGGCTCGCGCCGAGCGACCCGGTGTTCGATGAGAAATTTGTGCCGGACGACGATATGGAAGGCTTCTCCGTGACCAACGAGAACGGCGACGAGGACGATTTCTTCACGTCCGATGAAGAAGGGTTCGGCGAGGAAGAGCCGGAGTACGACGATTCCTACGACGACATGGAAGAGTCGGAGGACGACGTCGAGCCCAACGACGAGGACCTCTTCAAGCTCGAGGAGGACGACGAGTTCTGATCCCGCGTTCGCGATCGAAGCACACGACAACTAGGAAAGGGATAGCAAGATATGGAATTCAATGTTTTTGAGTCGATCAAGATCGGCTTGGCTTCGCCCGAGCAGATCCGTTCCTGGTCCTACGGCGAGGTCACGAAGCCGGAGACGATCAACTACCGCACGCTGAAGCCGGAGCGCGACGGCCTGTACTGCGAGCGCATTTTCGGGCCGACGAAGGACTGGGAGTGCCACTGCGGGAAATACAAGCGCATCCGTTTCAAGGGGAAGATCTGCGAGCGCTGCGGCGTCGAGGTGACGCGCAGCAAGGTCCGCCGCGAGCGCATGGGCCACATCGAGCTGGCCGCGCCGGTCTCGCACATCTGGTATTTCAAGGGCATCCCCTCGCGGATGGGCCTTATCCTCGACCTCTCTCCGCGCATTCTCGAAAAGGTGCTGTATTTTGCACTCTATATCGTGACGGACCCCGGTTCGGTGCGGGAGCTCTCCAAAATGCAGACGCTCACCGAAAAAGAATACCGCGATATGCGGGAAAAATATGAGGACGATTTCGAGGCCGGCATGGGCGCGGAGGCCATCAAAAAGCTGCTCTGCGACATCGACTGCGACGCCCTCAGCGAGGAGCTCAAGGCCGAGATCGAGACGGCGCAGGGCCAGAAGCGCATGCGTCTTCTGAAGCGGCTCGAGGTGGTGGAATCCTTCCGCCTTTCCGGGAACCGCCCGGAATGGATGATCCTCGACGCGGTGCCGGTGATCCCGCCGGATATCCGCCCGCTCGTCCAGCTCGACGGCGGCCGCTTCGCGACGAGCGACCTGAACGACCTCTACCGCCGCGTCATCAACCGCAACAACCGCCTCAAGCGGCTCCTGGAGCTCGGCGCGCCGGACATCATCGTCCGCAACGAGAAGCGCATGCTGCAGGAGGCCGTGGACGCGCTGATCGACAACGGCCGCCGGGGCCGCCCCGTGACCGGCCCGAACAACCGGCCGCTCAAATCGCTCTCCGATATGCTCAAGGGCAAGCAGGGCCGCTTCCGCCAGAACCTTCTCGGCAAGCGCGTGGACTATTCCGGCCGTTCGGTCATCGTCGTCGGCCCGGAGCTCAAGATGTACCAGTGCGGCCTGCCGAAGGAGATGGCGCTCGAGCTCTTCAAGCCGTTCGTCATGAAGCGGCTCGTCGAGACCGGGGCCGTGGGCAACATCAAGGCGGCGAGAAAGGCTGTGGAGCGCGCGAAGGGCGAGGTCTGGGACGCGCTCGAGGTGGTCATCAAGAACCATCCCGTCATGCTCAACCGTGCGCCGACGCTGCACCGCCTCGGCATCCAGGCGTTCGAGCCGATCCTCGTCGAGGGGCGCGCGATCAAGCTCCACCCGCTCGTCTGCACCGCGTTCAACGCCGACTTTGACGGCGACCAGATGGCCGTGCACGTTCCGCTCTCCGCGGAGGCGCAGGCCGAGGCCCGCTTCCTCATGCTCGCGGCGAACAACCTCCTCAAGCCCTCCGACGGGCGGCCTGTCGCCGTCCCGACGCAGGACATGGTGCTCGGCTCCTACTACCTGACGCTCGAGAAGGAGGGCGAGCCCGGCGAGGGCAAGGTCTTCCGCGACATGGATGAGGCCCTCATGGCCTACGACGCGAAGATCATCACGCTGCATTCGAAGATCAAGGTCCGCCGCACGGTTACCACGGAGAGCGGCGAGACCGTCACGGGCATCATCGACACCACGATGGGCCGCATGATCTTCAACCGTCCGATCCCGCAGGACCTCGGCTTCGTGGACCGTTCCGATCCGGCGAACGCGCTCAAGCTCGAGATCGACTTCCTTGTCGGCAACAAGCAGCTCGGGCAGATCATCGACAAGTGCATCAAGAAATACGGCACCGCCGTCGCCTCCGACGTCATCGACGACATCAAGGCGCAGGGCTACAAATATTCGACCATCGGCGCGATCACCGTTTCCGTCAACGACGCCGTGATCCCGCCCGCGAAGAAAGAGATCATCGCCGAGGCGGAACGCGAAGTCGCGGCGATCGCCGAGGACTACCGCGACGGCCTCCTCTCCGAGAGCGAGCGCTACAACGCCGTTCTGAAAACGTGGGAGGCGGCGACGAACGACGTCACCGAGAAGCTGCAGGCCGGGCTCGACCGCTACAATCCGCTCTTCATGATGGCGGATTCCGGCGCCCGAGGCTCCATGAGCAACTTCCGCCAGATCGCCGGCATGCGAGGCCTGATCGCCAACACCTCCGGCAAGACGATCGAGATCCCGATCAAGGCGAACTACCGCGAGGGCCTCAACATCCTCGAATACTTCATCTCCTCGCGCGGCGCCCGCAAGGGCCTTGCGGATACCGCGCTGCGCACCGCCGACTCCGGCTACCTCACCCGCCGCCTCGTGGACGTCTCCCAGGAGGTCATCGTCCGGGAGGACGACTGCGGCACGGACGAGGGCCTCGAGGTCTTTGAGATCAAGGCCGGGCACGAAGTCATCGAGCCGATGAAGGAGCGCCTTGTCGGCCGCTACCTGCTCGAGGACTTCTGCGACGAGGACGGCAACGTGCTCGTCTCGAAGGATACGCTGATGAAGGACGCCGAAGCGGACCTCATCATCAGCCGCGGCGTGGAGCGCATCAAGATCCGCTCCATCCTCACCTGCCACGCGCAGCACGGCGTCTGCCAGAAGTGCTACGGCGCGTCCCTGGCGAACGGCGAACCCGTCACCGTCGGCGAGGCCGTGGGCATCATCGCGGCGCAGTCCATCGGCGAGCCGGGCACGCAGCTCACCATGCGCACCTTCCACACCGGCGGCGTCGCTTCCGCCGAAGACATCACGCAGGGTCTTCCGCGTGTTGACGAGCTCTTCGAGAGCCGCCGTCCGAAGCACCTCGCGATCATCGCCGAGATCGGCGGCGTCGTGGGCTTCGAGGAGGTCAAGAAGAACCGCCATGTGACCGTCACGTCCGACGACGGCGATATGCGCAGCTACCTGATCCCGTTCGGCGCGCACCTCTCCGTGAAGGAGGGCGACGTCGTGGAGAAGGGCATGAGCCTGACGGAAGGCTCCGTCAACCCGCACGACGTGCTCGCCATCAGCGGCCCGGAGGCCGTGCAGGACTACCTGATCCAGGAAGTCCAGCGCGTCTACCGCCTGCAGGGCGTCGATATCAACGACAAGCACATCGAAGTCATCGTCCGCCAGATGATGCGCAAGGTCCGCATCGAGGACGGCGGCGACACCCCGCTGCTCGTTTCCGCGCTCGTGGACCGCAGCGAGGTGCTGGCGGAGAACGCGAAGATCCAAAAGCGCATCGAGGCGGGAGAAGA
Source organism: uncultured Clostridia bacterium (assembly GCA_947631835.1). Taxonomy (GTDB): domain Bacteria; phylum Bacillota; class Clostridia; order Oscillospirales; family Acutalibacteraceae; genus Hominenteromicrobium. The sequence goes on from CANRMW010000023.1 coordinate 11,477, forward strand.
GGGCCTGCAGCCCGCGAGATACACGCAAACGCTGCTCGGCATCACGAAGGCCGCCCTCGCGACGGATTCGTTCCTCTCCGCCGCGTCCTTCCAGGAGACGACGCGCGTGCTCACCGACGCGGCGATCAAGGGCAAGGTGGACCCGCTGCTCGGCCTGAAGGAGAACGTCATCATCGGCAAGCTGATCCCCGCCGGCACCGGCATGGAGTGCTACACCAATGTCGAGATCGCGCCGACGGCGCCCGCGAGCTCCTCGCTATCCCCGGAGGCGATCGCCGCGCTGGCTTCCGCGTTCAGCGCGCCGGTGCTGGAGAGCAAAGACGACACGGGTGCCGCGGAATAAACGCGGAAATGCCGTTTTTCCGGGGGCTGTCCCTTGACAAAGGGGTCCCCCGGGTGTATAATAAACTTTGGCGCGAAAACCGGAGGCGTTCCGCCGCGCGGCGGAAAAAAGCGGGAAACGCGCCGCATATCGGCTGTTCTGCCGGATATACTCTTATACCCGGTATGACATAGATTTCTGCGAAAGGAGGAAAACTATGCCCACATTTAACCAGCTCGTCAACACGGGCCGTGCGGTCTCCGAGAAAAAGGCGAAGGCACCGGCGCTCCTCAAGGGTTGGAATGCGAAAAAGCGCATGGCGCTCGATCAGGATTCCCCCCAGAAGCGCGGCGTCTGCACCACGGTGAAGACCCTGACGCCGAAGAAGCCGAACTCCGCGCTTCGCAAGGTCGCCAGAGTGCGTCTCTCCAACGGCATTGAGGTCACCGCTTACATTCCCGGTGTCGGACACAATCTCCAGGAGCACAGCGTCGTCATGATCCGCGGCGGCCGTGTGCGCGATCTTCCTGGCGTGCGGTACCACATCATCCGCGGCACGCTGGACGCGCAGGGCGTCGCCAAGCGTATGCAGGCGCGCTCCAAGTACGGCGCGAAGCGTCCGAAGGCAGGCGCCGCCAAGAAGAAGTAAGGCGCGGGATAGCAAGCGAAGCGACAACACAGAACTTTTCTACCGGCAAAGGGGCGAGTCCCTTTGGAGGTATTCGATATAGAATGCCTCTTTTTGTGCCGGCGGGGGCGGGAACCGCCTTCGAGTACCTGTGAATTCATCCTTATGTGAAGGAGGGAAGACTATGCCAAGAAGAGGCAACACGGCAAAGCGCGACGTTTTGCCGGATCCTATCTACAATTCCAAGCTGGTCACACGACTGATCAACAACATCATGCTCGACGGCAAAAAGGGCGTGGCGCAGAAGATCGTCTACGAGGCATTTGACATTGTGGCCGAAAAGACGGGCAAGGATGCGCTGGAGTGCTTCGAGGCGGCGATGGAGAACGTCATGCCGAGTGTCGAAGTCAAGGCGCGCCGCGTCGGCGGCTCCAACTATCAGGTGCCGATCGAGGTGCGGCCGGAGCGGCGTCAGACGCTCGGCCTGCGCTGGATGACGACCTTTGCGAGAGCCCGTTCCGAAAAGACCATGAAGGAACGGCTGGCGGGCGAGATCCTCGACGCGATGAACGGTACCGGCGGCGCCGCAAAGCGGCGTGACGACACGCACAGAATGGCGGAGGCAAACAAGGCCTTTGCGCATTACCGCTGGTAATTTTTCGGGAAACGTCCGTCCCGCCGCGAGCGCGGCGCGCGTTTTCCAAGGCTCCGAAGCGGCGGCAGCGCCGCGGGGGAGCATCCCCGTGCACACGTTATTTTAGGAGGATTTTATGGCCCGACAGGTTCCTTTGGAACAAACAAGAAATATCGGCATCATGGCGCACATCGATGCCGGTAAGACCACCACCACGGAGCGCATCCTGTTCTACACCGGCGTCAACTACAAGCTCGGTGAAGTGCATGAGGGCGCGGCGACCATGGACTGGATGGTGCAGGAGCAGGAGCGCGGCATCACGATCACTTCCGCTGCCACGACGTGCTTCTGGCCGGACGAGCAGGGCCGCCAGAACCGGATCAACATCATCGACACCCCGGGACATGTGGACTTCACCGTAGAGGTGGAGCGGTCTCTGCGCGTGCTGGACGGTTCCGTGACCGTGTTCTGCGCCAAGGGCGGCGTGGAGCCCCAGTCCGAGACGGTCTGGCGCCAGGCGGAGGAATACAAGGTCCCGCGCATGGCGTATGTCAACAAGATGGACATCATGGGCGCGGATTTCTACCGCGTCGTCCAGATGATGAAGGACCGCCTCAAGTGCAACGCGGTCCCGATCCAGCTCCCCATCGGCTCTGAGGAATCGTTCCGCGGCATCATCGATCTTGTCGAGATGAAGGCGTATGTGTATTACGACGACCTCGGCAAGGACATCCGCTGCGAAGAGATCCCGGACGACATGAAGGAGCTCGCGGAGAAGTACCACGCCGATCTGCTCGAGCATGTCGCCGAGCAGGACGACGATGTGATGGATAAGTATCTCTCCGGAGAGGAGATCTCCGAGTCCGAGATCAAAGCCTGCATCCGCAAGTCCACCATCGCGAACACGATGGTCCCCGTCACCTGCGGGACTTCTTACAGAAACAAGGGCGTACAGAAGCTGCTTGACGCCATCGTCGCGTATATGCCCGCCCCGACCGACGTGCCGGCCATCAAGGGCACACACCCGGAAACGGGCGAAGAGGACGTGCGGCATTCCTCCGATGAGGAGCCGTTCTCCGCGCTGGCGTTCAAGATCGCGACGGACCCGTTCGTCGGCAAGCTCGCGTTCTTCCGCGTCTATTCCGGCACGCTGACCGCCGGCTCCTCCGTCTATAACTCGACGAAGGACGTCTCCGAGCGCATCGGCCGCATTGTGCAGATGCACGCGAACCACCGGCAGGACATCGAGCAGGTGTACGCGGGCGACATCGCCGCCGCCGTGGGCCTGAAGAACACCACCACCGGCGACACGCTCTGCGACGAGAGACACCCGATCATCCTCGAGTCCATGGAGTTCCCGGAACCGGTCATCCGCGTGGCCATCGAGCCGAAGACCAAGGCCGGCCAGGAGAAGATGGGCATCGCGCTGGCGAAGCTCGCCGAAGAGGACCCGACCTTCAAGGCGTACACCGACGAAGAGACCGGCCAGACGATTATCGCCGGCATGGGCGAGCTCCACCTCGAGATCATCGTGGACCGTCTGCTCCGTGAGTTCAAGGTCGAAGCGAACGTCGGCAAGCCGCAGGTCGCGTATAAGGAGACCATCCGCAAAAACGCCGACGTGGATACGAAGTATGCGCGTCAGTCCGGCGGCAAGGGCCAGTACGGCCATGTCAAGATCCGCATCGAGCCGAACCCCGGCAAGGGCTACGAGTTCGTCAACGCGGTCGTCGGCGGCGCCGTCCCGAAGGAGTATATCCCCGCTGTCGATCAGGGCATCCAGGGCGCGATGCTTTCCGGCGTGCTCGCCGGCTACAACGTCGTGGACGTCAAGGTCACGCTGTACGACGGCTCCTATCACGAAGTCGATTCCTCGGAAATGGCGTTTAAGATCGCCGGCTCCATGGCGTTCAAGGAAGCCATGCGCAAGGCGGATCCAGTCCTGATGGAGCCGATCATGAAGGTCACGGTCATCGTGCCGGACGAGTACATGGGCGACGTCATCGGCGACCTCAACTCCCGCCGCGGCATGATCCTCGGCATGGACGCCGTTCCGGGCGCGCAGCAGATCAACAGCGAGGTCCCGCTCTCCGAGATGTTCGGCTATGCAACCGACATGCGTTCCAAGACGCAGGGCCGCGGCCAGTACACGATGGAACCGGCGCATTATTCGGAAGTTCCGAAGTCGGTCAGCGAGGCGATTATTTCGGAGCGGAAAAAGCCCGAATAACCCGTACAATTCGCAAAATAGCACTTGATTTTTCAGCACGTTGTTGGTACAATGAAGCTGAGACAAAAATATGTCTGACTGTTAAAAGGAGGCAATTCCCATGGCAAAGCAAAAGTTCGAAAGAACAAAGCCGCACGTTAACATTGGCACCATCGGTCACGTTGACCATGGCAAGACCACGCTCACCGCTGCGATCACGAAGGTCCTCGCTTTCTCCGGCAAGGCGAAGTTCGAGGCCTACGACATGATCGACAAGGCTCCGGAAGAGCGCGAGCGCGGCATCACGATCAACACCGCGCACGTTGAGTACGAGACCGACAACCGCCACTATGCCCACGTTGACTGCCCCGGACACGCCGACTATGTGAAGAACATGATCACCGGCGCGGCGCAGATGGACGGCGCGATTCTCGTCGTTTCCGCGGCGGACGGCCCGATGCCCCAGACCCGTGAGCACATCCTGCTCTCCCGTCAGGTCGGCGTGCCGTATATCGTCGTGTTCATGAACAAGGTCGATCAGGTCGATGACGACGAGCTCCTCGAGCTGGTCGAGATGGAGATCCGCGACCTGCTCAACGAGTATGAGTTCCCGGGCGACGACACCCCGATCATCAAGGGTTCCGCGCTGCAGGCCCTCGAGTCCGCTTCCACCGATCCGAACGCTCCCGAGTACAAGTGCATCCTCGAACTCATGGAGGCCGTGGACAGCTATATCCCGACCCCGGAGCGCAAGAGCGATCTGCCGTTCCTGATGCCTGTTGAGGACGTCTTCACCATCACCGGCCGCGGCACCGTCGCGACGGGCCGTGTCGAGCGCGGCATGGTCAAGATGTCTGACGAAGTCGAGATCGTCGGCCTCTCCGAAGAGCGCCGCAAGACCGTCGTCACCGGCATCGAAATGTTCCGCAAGCTCCTCGACTACGCCGAGGCCGGCGACAACATCGGCATGCTGCTCCGCGGCGTGCAGCGCACGGACGTCGAGCGCGGCCAGGTCATCGCGAAGCCGGGTTCGATCCATCCGCACACGAAGTTCAAGGGCCAGGTCTACGTCCTCACGAAGGATGAAGGCGGCCGCCACACTCCGTTCTTCAACAACTACCGCCCGCAGTTCTACTTCCGTACCACGGACGTGACCGGCGTCATCGCGCTGCCGGAAGGCACCGAGATGTGCATGCCCGGCGACAATGTCGTGATGGATGTGGAGCTCATCACCCCGATCGCCATCGAGGAAGGCCTCCGCTTCGCTATCCGCGAGGGCGGCCGCACGGTCGGTTCCGGTGTTGTTACCGCGATCAACGAGTAATTTCCCCCCCTCGGGAGTTTTCCCGACAAACTGAATTTCTTCGGGGCGAGGTGCAATTCCTCACCGGCGGTGAGCGGAAGGCTTTGCCTTCCCGAGCCCGCGACCGCTCTTTGGAGCGCTGATCCGATGCGATTTCGGAGCCGACGGTAACAGTCCGGATGAGAGAAGAAACGTGACCAGTGTCGAAGGACATGATCTGCGCCCTGTGGAGTTTTCCGCAGGGCGCATTGCTTTCTCACGTTTCCTCCGGATCTTTTTTGGGCGGCGCCCCTTTGGACGCGCCTGAAATCAACTTTCAGAAAAGGCAGAGTGATTTGGATGAAGCAGACCGACAAGCTCAAAAAAATGGTGGCGATCGCGCTGCTCTGCGCGATGGCGTACATCAGTATGTTCGTGTTCCATTTTAAGGTCATGTTCCTGACCTTCGACCCGAAGGACGCCGTGATCGCACTGGCGAGTTTTCTCTATGGCCCGCTGACCGGTGTGCTCTCCGCGCTCGCGGTGGCGCTCATGGAGTTCATCACCGTCAGCGAGACGGGGCTTTACGGCCTCGTGATGAACTTCTGCTCGAGCGCCGCGTTCGCGGGGATCGCCGGGCTCATCTATAAGTACCGGCGCACGCTTTCCGGCGCGGTGATGGCGCTCGTCGGCGCGGTCATCTCGATGACCGCCGTGATGATGGTGCTGAATCTGGCGATCACGCCGCTGTACCTTCACACGACGGTCGGCGAGGTCGCCGCGCTGATCCCCACGCTGCTCCTCCCCTTCAACCTCGTGAAGTCGGTGCTGAACGCCTCGCTCGCGTACATGCTCTACCGCCCGCTGCGCAGCGCGCTGCGCGCGGCGGGGTTCGTCCCGAAGGGCGAGGGCAAGGCGTCGGTCAGCCGAAGCGTCTCGGTGATCGGGCTCGTCGTCGCGTTCGCGCTGGCGGTCGCCTCCGTGCTGATCTACGTCTTCGTGCTGAACGGCAATTTCGTTTTCTTCGAGGCGTAACAAGACGCCGTTTTTCCCTCTCGGGCGGCGGGCGTGCAGGAGCGCCCGCCGCCCCCTTTTCGCCGTTTTCCTGTTGCTTTTTTCCGTGCCGTGTGGTATACTATCCACTGCAGAGCGGGGAGCGGTTCGGCTGGTCGGAACGGGGATGTGGTCTTCTGTGTACAAGAAC
>CANRMW010000024.1 GCA_947631835.1 uncultured Clostridia bacterium
GGCGACCCGACTTCCGTGGAGTTCTGCCACGACATCGGGCTCGACTACGTCTCCTGCTCTCCCTTCCGTGTTCCCATCGCCCGCCTCGCCGCCGCGCAGGCCGCGATCAAGAACCCGCGCAAGTAAGGGACAGCATCCGGTCTTTCCGGCCTGCGCCTGACGCCGGGACCCGGGTTCCAGCTCGGGAACGGCGGAAAAGCCAGACCGCATTACCAAATTAAGAATCGGCTCCGTCTGCGGATCGCTCCGCAGGCGGGGCCTTTCTTCTGTTTCGCATCGGACTCCTAACCTGCGGTTGGAACTGATGAACCAAACGAGACTTCCCGAACGGGCGCGAAGGGGGTATAATAACCGCAAAGGGCGGCAAAGCCGCTTTCGTTTGTTCTACACTGGCTTGCGGGAAACGGAGGCGGGGTTCCCACACGGACACGGTTTCCGGCGCGAGGCAAAACCCACTGGAATCTGCGGCGAAGTGAGCGGAGCGAACGACCACCGCGACGAACCGGCCTCTGGCCGCGGCGGCAAAGCCGCTTTCGTTTGCCCTACGCTGGCTCGCGGGAAACGGAGGCGGGATTCTCTCGCGGACACGATTTCCGGCGCGAGGCAAAGCCTGCTGGAATTAGCGGCGAAGTGAGCGAAGCGAACGACCACCGCGACGAAACAGCCTTTGGCTGCGGCGGCAGAGCCGCTTTCGTTTGTTCTACGCTGGCTCACGGAAAGGGAAAGCAAATTCCCCCATAAGTTCCGGCTTATGGCACGGGAACAAAATCCATTGGAAGTGCCGGCGAAGTGAGCGGAGCGAACGACCACCGCGATGAACCGGCCAAACGGAAAAGCCTTGATTTTATTCAAGGGAAATGATATACTGAAAACGAACGGATCCCAAGAACATGCGGAACGGAAAGGATGAAGAAAAGTGGAGCAGAAAGAGAAGATCGCGGCCCTGCAGGAGAACATCGCAAGGAGGATCGTGGGGAAAGAGGAGCTGATCGGCCATGTGGTGACGGCGCTTCTCGCGGGAGGCCATGTGCTCCTCGAGGACGTGCCGGGCGTCGGCAAGACGACGCTCGCGAAGGCGCTCGCCAATTCCGTGCAGTGCAGCTTTGCGCGGATCCAGTTCACGCCGGACACGCTGCCGGGGGACATCGTCGGCATGAGCATATACAATGCGAAGACGGGCGAATTTGAGACGGTGATGGGCGCGGTGAACCACCAGATCGTGCTGGCGGACGAGATCAACCGCAGCTCGCCGAAAACGCAGTCCAGCCTGCTCGAGGCGATGGAAGAGCATCAGGTCACGATCGACGGGGTGACGTATCCGCTGCCGGAGCCGTTTATGGTCATCGCGACGGAAAACCCGATCGACGCCGTGGGGACCTACGCGCTGCCGGAATCGCAGCTCGACCGCTTCATGATGAAGCTCTCCGTGGGCTACCCCGCGAGCGAGAGCGCCATGGAGATGGCGAACCGGTTCCTTTCCGGCACGCTGCAGGAGGAGACGCAGCCCGTCTTGACCGCCGAAGACGTGATCGAAATGCGGCGGGAAACGGCGGCCGTGACCGTGCATGAGGAGCTTTTGAAATACATCACGGAGGTCATCGAACGGACGCGGCGCTCCGACGAGGTGCGCTACGGCGCGAGCCCCCGCGCGGCGCTGACGCTGATCCGCGCGTCGCAGGCGCGGGCGTATGTGCGGGGCAGGGACTATGTGATCCCGGAGGACGTGCGGGACATGGCGCTCGTCGTGCTGCCGCACCGGCTGGTGCTGCGCGCGGAAACGCGCATGGCGCGCCGTTCCGGGGAGGACGTTGTCCGGCATATCCTCGCCGAGATCCGGATCCCCGGTCTCCAGTGAGGCGGGACCATGAGGATCCTGCCGTATCGCCGGATGGTGGCGCTGTATCTCGCGGCGCTGGTGCTTTCCGTGGTGTGGGCCAGCTTTGAGGCCGGCCCGCTGCCGTTTATGACGCTTTATACGCTGCTGCTCCTTCCTGTGGCTTCGGTGGTATACCTGATCGCGGTGAATCTTTCGATCCGGTTCCATCAGGAGGTCTCGCCCGGACTGCCCGGGGAGACGGCCGGCCGCCCCGTTTCCGCCGTGATGCGCGAGCACCGTCTCACGAAGGGCGAGCCTTCGTCCTATCAGCTCCTTGTGGAGAACGTAGGGATCCTGCCGTTCGCGCGCGTCACGCTCTGCATGGAGACCGAGCGGGCGCAGTTGCGGGGCATCGAGGCGGAGCAGGAACTCGCGCTCAGGCCCGGCGAACGCTGGCAGACCGGTTCCGAGATCGTCTGCCGCTATGCCGGGACATACGAGGTCGGCCTGCAGTCCTACCGGCTGGAGGACTGCTTCCATCTGTTCCGCGTGGAATTTCCCGCGCCCGCGCCGTTTCGCGTCATCGTCTGCCCGGCGCTCCCGGACGAGAACGTCCGCCCGCCGGAGCTGGACGTCTTGCAGAACGTGCTCGAGGTGCGCACGCCGTACCTCGAGGAATCGTCCCTCGGGAACGACCTGCGCGAATACCGCGCCGGCGACAGCATCCGCCGGATCCACTGGAAAAACTCCGCCCGGACGGGGACGCTGCTGACGCGCCTGCCCGAGCCGAAGGAAATGCAGCGGATGCAGGTGGTGATGATCCCCGAGCCTGTGACGGACGCGCTGCCCGACGTGGTCCGCCGGGACAAATACCTCGAGGCCGCCGTCGCGCTGGCGTACTATTTCTGCCGACAGAAAAAGCCGGTGCTGTTCTGCGTCCCGAAAGGGGAGATCCGCGAGAAGATCGTCGATTCCTTCGAGACGTTCCGCGCGTTTTACGAGAACCTGCCCGACGAGGTTCGCGCCATCGATTCCATGGACGGCGCGAAGTGGAACGAATGGATCCGCGGGCATTCCATCCCGGACGGGACCGTGCTGCTGCTGCGCGAGGCGGACGAGGCTTCGGGCTTTCTCAGCGTGTTTGACGCATTCGCCCCCGCGACGAAGGAGGGATCGGAATGAGAGAAAACAGCGATCCGCTCCGCAGCCGTGTGGCGGAGCACGTCTTTGAAGAGATCTCGATCCTGATCATGCTGTTCAGCGCGCTGGAAGCGGCGGGGATGTTCGCCTCGCTGCCGGCCGCGCTTTGGCTCGTGCTGGTGCTGGCGTTCTTCTTCGGGGGGATCCGCCTTGCGGGAGAGCTGATCGGCGCGCGGAAGATCGCCGCGGCGGTGCTCCTCGGCGTGATGGCGCTTTCCGCCGTCCTCCTTTGGCAGCTCGGCTTCGGCGCGGACGCGCTCACGGCCTGCGCGGGGTACCTTTTGATGCTTGCGGTGCACCGCTTCCCATGGGGCAGGAGGATCTTTGCCTTTGCCGTGGCCGGCGTGGTGATCCTGCGCTTCACGCAGCGCGGGAGCCCGCCCGCCGTGCTCGTCGCGGCGGGAATCTTCCTGCTGCTCAAGGAGCTGACGGCGCTGTACGGCGGGCGCTTTTCCGTGCAGCTCCTGCCGCTCACGCTCTCCGTGGCGCTGATCGCCCTGGCGATCCCTGCGGGGAAGAAGCCCATCGACTGGAGCTTTTTCCTGCGCTTCGGCGACGCGGTGGTCTCCGTCGTGCGGGGGACGGTGCAGGAGGTGCAGTATTTCTTTGCCTCGCCGGAGGGCAGCCCGGGGCTGCTGTTCGGCTATGGCGGGAACGGATATGTCGGCGGGGGCCTCGGCGGGAACGACCGCGAGGAGCTGTATCTCGGCTCGAAGAGCACCCGGAGCACGATCTCGATCGAGGGGGAGCAGTACGGCGTGCTCGACGGCGACCGCTGGGAGGAGCTTCCCGGCGGGGCGCAGCCGCACGGCCTCTGGTACGCGGAGTTTTTGAACGCGGTCGCGGCGCACGGGATCTCCTCGCAAATGGCGCGGACGTTCTCGGAGGTGCGGGTCTGCGTTTTGAGATACGGCTTTCTGAAAACGAACGACGTGCTCCACCCGGAATGGACGCTGTTCCTTTCCGACGACGTGGAAAGCGCCCTCACCGACAACCCAAACGATTTCGCATACCGGGAGACGAAGGGCCGGGACTACGGGTACAGCGCGCGGTTCATGGATTTCGATCTTTCCAACCCCTACCTGATCGAGCTGCTGGAAACGGCCGAACCGGTCGAGGCGGACCGGCTCCTGTCCTATGAGGAGCTGGCGGATCTTTCGAGGGGATACTATCAACTGAACCTGCGGCTCGTCGTGACGCCGGAGGAATATGAAAGCTATGTGCGGCAGCGGCGCGCGGCGGAGGAGGCCGGCGCGCCCGACCCGATGATTGCCGATACGCTGGACGAAACGCTCTCCACCGCCGGTATGACGGACCGCGTGCGGGAGCTGGCGCTTTCCGTCACCGAAGGGCTCGAGAGCGATTACGACAAGGCGAAGGCCATCGAAACGTTCCTGCGGGCGTATCCCTACGATGCCCAGACGGATCTGGGCGAGACGGAGGATTTCATCGACGCTTTCCTCTTTGAGGAAAAGAAGGGGTACTGCGTCCACTATGCCTCTGCGATGGTGATGATGCTCCGAATGAACGGGATCCCCGCGCGCCTCACGGAGGGCTACCGGTACAGCTATGAGACGGAAAAGGACCTGCACGGGCGCTACCCGGTGAAGGGGAGCAATGCGCATCTCTGGCCCGAGGCGTATATCGCGGGGTTCGGCTGGGTGCGTTTCGAGCCGACGGCCAATATGCCGGACGCGGACGCGTTCGGCTGGGGGCTGCGCGTTTCGGAGGAAGCGGGCGGCGGCGCGGGCGGAACGGGGCCCGCACCCACCGCAGCGCCGGACCGGGGCGGCTTCTCCGGCCCCACGCCTGAGGAGCTTGCGGCGGAGGAAGAGCGTCTCGCGGCAGAGGAAGCGGCGAAGCAGGAGGCCGCCGAACGGCAGCGGAAGCTGGCCGCGCTTCTGGCGGCGGTGCCGGTCCTTGCGGGGCTGGCGCTGCTGGGGCTGTTCCTCGCGGAGCGCAAGCTCGTTTACCGGTTCCGGGGCGGGCGCGCCCGGCTGAAGGCGTCTTTGGACGACCTAAGGTGGCTGGTCCGCAGGATGTATCCGGGAGACTGGAAGAACCGGCCCCTGCTGGATTACGCGCACGCGCTGGAGGACCGCGCGCTCCGGATGCAGGCGGAGGAATCGTTCCTGCTCTGGTACCGCCTGCGGTACCGCGGCGTGGAGCCCGCGCCGGAGGAATGGGCGCGGCTTACCGCCAGCGTGCGGCAGGTCTACGGGGCGTATCTGAACCGTGCGGGGGCGCACCGCCGCAGGGCGCAGATCTTGGCTTTCCTCGGGTGCCAGACCGGGCTTTCGGCCCGCGCGCGGCGGGGAAAAGAAACGGCCCCGCGCGAAAAATAACGCCCAAACGAAAAGCGCTTCCCGAAAGCCTTTCGGGGAGCGCTTTTCCGCGCGTTTCGGTTCAGAGGTTCCCGGCGACGGCGCGCCGGACCGCCTCGGCGCGGGCATACGCCTCGTCCCGGATGCGCTTTGGCGGCGCGGAAAAGAACTCGACGGTCACTTCGCCCTTTTTGATGTTCCAGACCCCGGCGATCCGCCCGTTCACGGCGACGGACGGCAGGCAGATGCCCGATCTCAGGATGACGCGCGGCCGCAGCTCCGCCGGGAGGATCGCCCCGCGCTCCGCGTAGGAGACGACGAGCGGGTCGAAGCCGGAGAGCAGCGTGAGCTCGGGGACGTCCCGCATATCGCGCGGCTCCTCGCCCGCAAAGTACACCCTCCCGCCGAGCTCGAACGATTCGCAGCAGTCTTCCGCGAGGGCGGCGATCCGCTTTTCGGCGTGTTTCGGCAGGCCGAAAAAGAACGCCGCGTCCGCCGCCGTCGCCGGGCCGTAAACGCGGAAATACCGTTCCAGAAGGATCGGCAGCGCCTCCTCGGGGGTGAGCGCCGGTTCCGCCGCGACCAGGTCGAAGTCGCGGCTCGTCATCGAGCGGAACGCGACCCGGCCAGTGCGCGCGAGATAGACGAAGATCCCGCTCCAGGGCGAGAACAGCCGCGCGACGACCTCGTCGTCGTAGTCGTATGAGAAAATGCGCCGCATCTCGGCGCGGGAGCACACGCCGTCCTCCATCAGAAAAAGGACCCTGTCCGCGACGCGCAGCGCCTCCGCGCGGGAAAGGCCCAGCCACTCGAAGGGCTGTTCGTCCGCGTGCAGCGCGAGGAGCAGCGGCAGCTCGTCGAACGCCGCGCCGTGCAGCGTCCCGCGGTAGAGCCACGTTTTCGTCAGGGCGGTTTTCCAGTTCGCGACAGACGCCCCGCGGATCACCGCCGAAAACGCGGCGTTTCGCGCGAACCAGCAGTGCAGCCCGAGCAGCTCCCGGGAAAGCTCCGTGATCTCGGGGCAGCGGCGCGTCAGATACAGCCCGTGCATCCGCCGCCGAAGGAGAAATTCTTCTCTTTGGTCCATGGGGACGACCTCCGTTCCGTTTTTTTCCATTATAGCCCGGAACGCCCGCGTTTGCAAACAAATTTTCCGAGATATGCGTTTGCGCGGTTTTTTTCGGAATCCCCCAAAAAACTCTAGCCATGGCGTGAAATCTGTTGTATAATAGGAAAAAACCCGGCGCTTTTCCGGGAGAGAAAGGAAGTAAAAATATGGCAAGAACGTTTGTCTGTACCTATGACAACCCGGTCGTCGAGACGAAGCAGGGGAAGATCCGCGGGTACATCATTGACGGCACCTATACCTTCCACGGCATCAAGTATGCCGACGCGAAGCGCTTTCAGCAGCCGACGGAGCCGGCCTCCTGGGAGGGCGTGAAGGACGCGCACTCCTACGGGTACGTCAGCCCGATGCTCAACCGCGAGACCGCGCAGGGCGAGATCCTCGCGCCGCACCGCTACTGGCCGAAGGACGAGAACTGCCAATATCTGAACATCTGGACCCAGTCCATCGAACGGGACGCGAAGAAGCCCGTCATGGTGTGGTTCCACGGCGGCGGCTATTCGGACGGCTCCTCCATCGAGCAGGCCGCTTACGACGGCGAGAACCTCTCGAAGTTCGGCGACGTCGTGGTCGTCACGGTGAACCACCGTCTGAATATCCTCGGCTACCTCGACCTCTCCCCGTACAGCGAAAAATATAAAAACTCCGGAAACGCCGGCAACGCGGACCTCGTCGCCTCGCTCAAATGGATCCGCGACAACATCGCGGGCTTCGGCGGCGACCCGGACAACGTCACGATCTTCGGGCAGTCCGGCGGCGGCGGGAAGGTCTACACGCTGATGCAGACCCCCGAGGCGGACGGCCTCTTCCACAAGGGCATCATCATGAGCGGCGTGGGCGACGGCTTCCCAGAGCAGGGCACCGACAGCCGTCCGCTCGTCGATGCGATGCTGCTTGAGCTCGGCCTCGCCCCGGAGGAGATCGAAAATCTGGAGACGGTGTCGTATGAGCAGATGGCGGCGGCGTATAAGAAGGTCGTCCCGGCGATCCGCGCGGCGGGCGGCTATACCGGCTGCTCCCCGATCCCGAACGACTGGTATAAGGGCGACCCGCGCAAGGTGGGCTTCACCGAGCACGCGAAGACCATCCCGGTCATCATCGGGACGGTGATCTCGGAGTTTGGCGCGCACAGCATCCCGAACAAGCACGGGCTGACCGAAGAGGAGCAGATGAAGCTGCTCAAGGAGGAGTTCGGCGAGGACGCCGGGACGCTCGCGGCGCTCTTCAAGGCCGCGCACCCGACGAAGTGCGTCACCGACGTGATGATGCTCGATTCCTTCTCGCGCGTCGGCTCGAAGGACTTCGCCTGCAAGAAGGCGGCGGTCTCGAAAGTCCCCACCTACAATTATCTCTTCACGCTGGAGTTCCCGCTGGACGACGGCACCCCCGCGTGGCACTGCTCCGACATCCCGTTCTTCTTCCACAACACGGACAAGGTCGCGCTGACCGGCATCCCCGGCGTCGCCGACGAGCTGGAGCGGAAGATGTCCGGCGCGTTCGTGAATTTCGCCCGCACAGGCGACCCGGACGTCGAGGGCCTGCCGCACTGGCCGGCCGTCACGGCGGACGTCGTTTCGACCATGATCTTCGACCGCGAGTGCGTCGTGCGCGCGAACTTTGACGACGCGCTCTATAAGGCGTTCGCGCCGCACGCGCAGAACCCCTTCCAGCCGAAGAAAAAGACCTTCGTGCCGCACTGATCCCCGCGCCCTTTCGGGCCGGATGTATACGGAAGTCGGAAAGCGGGCGCTCGCCGCGCCCGCTTTTTCCGGCCCGCAGTTTTCCGAAGAAACCGAAAAAAACGAAAACGCAAGCGAAATTTGCCAAAACGCAAGCGGAATTTGCTTTACTTCTTCAACGAAAAGAGGTATAATAGAAAAAAGCGGAGATATGAGCCATGAGATTATATGAGAAGATTCACCGGATCCGCAAAGCAAAGGGGATCACACAGGCGGAGCTCGCCGCGCGGATGCACGTTTCCCGGCAGTCTGTTTCGAACTGGGAGCTGGGAACGGCGGTCCCCTCCATGGAACGTTTGCGCGAACTCAGTAAGCTGCTCGGCGTCCCGGTGTCCTGCCTTCTGGATGACGAGAAGACCGTGCTTGCCGAATCCGCGGAGGATTTGGAAAACCTCCCCCCCCCGCAAGAAAAGACAGCGCGTTCCCCCGTCAAAGGCTCCTTTGGGCCGCGGCGCTCACGGCGCTTGCCGCGTCGCTCCTCGCTCTTGCACTCTCCGTCCTTGCGCTAATCCGAAGTTAGCGCCGGGTTTCCTTCCCGCCGTTTGATATTTGCCGTCCGTATCCCAAGGGCCGGAACAGCCTTTGCGATATTTGATAAAAAGGAAAAACCGAGATTTTGGAAAAAGGAGGCCGAAGATGAAAACACTGAAAAAGACCGCCGCCGTTCTTCTCCTGCTCGCGCTCTGCCTGTTCGGGTGCGCCGCGCCGAAGGAGGCCGCCGCCCCTGAAGCGCCGATCCGGGCGCTGCTCGAAAAGATCTACAACGGGCCGGACGAGACGATCACGAAGCGCCTCGCGGAGCTTTCCGGCGGCGCGCTCGTCGCCGGGGAGGAGGCCGTTTCCTCGCCGGAGCAGCAGGCCGCGATCGACGACTGCCGCGCGGCATGGGCCGAGGAGAAAAAGCTCTGCACCGAGGGCGCGTTCGATCTCTTCGCGAACCAGATGTTCCTGACGGACCTGATGGCGGCCGAAAACGGTGCTGCGATCAAAATGACCGAATGCAGGATCGAGGCGCGCTCGGAACAGTCCGCGACCTATACGTTCGAGGTGGAGGGGGAGTTCATCGGCGATTCGACGGAGCCGTTCACCGTGAAGGGCCGCGCGCAGATCAACGGCGACGGGCTCGTCAATTCCCTCGTGTTCGAGGAAGATTCCACGGTCGAGGCGATCAACCGTCTTGCCTGAACCCCGCCCGTTCCGGGCAGAAAATAAACGAAGGGGACCGCCGAATGCCGGCGGCCCCCTTTTCGCGTCTTTCCGTTTTATTCCGCTTTGAAATGCAGGACCGCGCTCTGCCCGTCCAGATAGAGCCTGCCCGTCAGGTTGATCCCGGCGTACATCAAAAGCGCGCCGGAGTAGGTTTCGCCCGTCGCGAGATCGGTGTAGCGCTTTTCCGGGTCGAGCCCGGCAAGGCGCAGCGGGAAGTACATCGTCTCCGGCATACGCATCACGACGGTGGTGACGAGCGTTTCCGTCTTGTCCGGGGAAACGACCTGCCACGCCGCGCGGAAGGGATCCTGCGTCGGGGAGATCAGCCGGTAGAGGTCGCCCTCGGAGACGAGCCGGTGCGTCTCGTGGTACGCGCGGATCTCGGCGCGCACCTCGTCCTTTTCCGCGTCGGTGAGTCTGCGCGGGTCGAGCTCATAGCCGAACGTCCCCATCATCGCGACGGCCGCGCGGGTCGAAAGCGGCGTGCGGGGCCGCGCCGCGACGTGCGCGCCCATCGTCGAGAGCGGGTAGCAGAGCGACGTGCCGAACTGGATCGTCAGCCGCTCGATCGCGTCGGTGTTGTCGCTGCACCAGATCTGCGGCGAGTAGTAGAGCATCCCGAGGTCGAAGCGCCCGCCGCCGCCCGAGCAGTTTTCAAAGAGGATGTTCGGGAACGCCTGCACGAAGCGGTCCATCAGGTCGTAGGTCCCGAGGACGAAGCGGTGGAACACCTCCTGCTGGCGCTCGGGCGGGAGGGAAGCCGAGCCGACCTCCGTGAGGTTGCGGTTGAAATCCCACTTCACATAGTCGATGTCGTTTTTCGAGAGGACGTCGTACATCTGCGCGAAAATGTTGTCGCGCACGTCTTTGCGGGTCATGTCGAGCACATACTGGCGACGCGCGGGGGAGTTTTCCCGCCCCGGCACATGGAGGCACCAGTCCGGGTGCGCACGGTAGAGATCACTGTCCGGCGAGATCATCTCCGGCTCGTACCAGATGCCGAATTTCAGCCCCTCACCGTGGACGCGCTCGATGAGCGAGCCGAGCCCGCCTTTGAGCTTCTTCTCGTTGACGTACCAGTCCCCGAGCGAGGAATCGTCGTTGTCGCGGCGGCCGAACCAGCCGTCGTCCATGACGAGCATCTCGATCCCGAGGGATTTGGCCTCCTTCGCGAACGCGACGAGCTTGTCGTCGTCAAAATCGAAGTACGCCGCCTCCCAACTGTTGATGAGCATCGGGCGTTCCTTGTCCTTCCACGGGCCGGAGAGCAGGTGCTTTCGGATCGCGCGGTGGAAGATGCGGCTCATCTCGCCGAGGCCGCCGTCCGTGAACGTGAAGACGGCCTCCGGCGCGGTGAACGTCTCGTTCGGGCCGAGCAGCCACGAGAAGCCGTCCGGATTGAGCCCCATGAGCAGGCGCGCCGTGTTGAACGCGTCCACCTCGCATTCGATCCGGAAATTGCCGCTGTACACGAGCGCCGCGCCGTACACGTCGCCGTGCTCCTCCGACGCATCTTTTGCAAGG
The DNA here is from genome assembly GCA_947631835.1 of uncultured Clostridia bacterium. GTDB lineage: Bacteria > Bacillota > Clostridia > Oscillospirales > Acutalibacteraceae > Hominenteromicrobium. The sequence goes on from CANRMW010000024.1 coordinate 10,939, forward strand.
AGCGCGACGAACGGGTTGTGGTTGTGCGAGGAGGACCCGCGCCGGCTCTCGACGGACTGCGTGCCGTGGGTCAGCGCGCGGCGCGTCTCGGTGCGCTCCTTGCCCCATTTCCCGTAGAGGTGGACCATGTCGTAGTCCATCGTCGGCAGCTCGAGGCAGAGGCTCGCGAGACGCCGGATGCGAAGCGGCTTCTCCGTCGGGTTCGTGACGGAAACGATCCGCGTCATGATCGGCAGATCGTTGTAGACCGTGTAGAGAAGCTGCGCCGCAGCGCCGGTCGCGCGGTCCTCGAGGCGAAGGAGCAGCGTCTCGCTCTCGCCGTCCTCGTCGCGAAAGTGCGGCAGGCCGCAGAGATCCGGCTTGCCCTTTTGAATGCTGTGCGAGACGTACCGGAAGTCCGTCGCGCAGTTGCCGTCGGCGTTTTCGATCTGAACGGCGCTCGCCCGGAAATCGCCCGTGCCGAAGCCCGGGAACTCCTGCGGCTGCACGTCGAGCGAAAAGCCGGTGTTCTCAAAGCCCGGCACGTCCGGGGAAAACGACGCGAACATCCCGCGGTCGAGCAGGTGCGTCAGGTCGCCGTCCGGCAGGCGCTTCCCGTAATAGAGGTGCAGCGGGAACCCCGCCTCGTGGATGCAGAACGCGTAGGTGGTGTCCGGCGTGTCGAGCCGGAACAGACGCTTTTCTTCGTTATAAAAAATGCTCATCAAAACCGCCTCCCAAAAAAGTTTTCTGTCCCATTCATTGTACCGCGCTTTTCCGGGGAATGCAAGCCGATATGTTGCGGAAAGTTTGCGTTTTGTTGCGCGGACGAAAAAACCGCCCTTCTCCCGAAGGAGAACAGGCGGCGAAACGCGCGCGGATGCGGACGCATTTTTGCGGGGAGATCACTTTTGCGGATTCCCGAGTGTTTTTGTCTTTTCGAAAGAGGCGCGCAGCGCCTCGAGGACCGTCCCGCGGAACGCGCCGCGTTCGAGCGCGGCGACCCCGGCGATGGTGCTCCCGCCGGGGGAGCAGACGGCGTCCTTGAGGGCTTCGGGGTGCGTCCCGGTCTCGAGCGCCATTTTCCCGCTGCCCAGGACCGTCAGCGCGGCGAGCTTCTGCGCGGTGTCCCGGGGGAGGCCGAGGGCCACGCCGCCGTCCGCGAGCGCGCCGATGAACAGATAGACGAACGCCGGGCCGCAGCCGGAAAGCGTGCCCGCCGCGTCGAGCAGGTGCTCCGGGAGGGGGAGCAGCAGGCCGGCCGCCGCAAAGATGCGGGAGAAGTCCGCGAGCTCCGCCTCGGAAACATTCTCCGCAGCGTCATAGGCGAGGACGCCCGCGCCGACGAGCACCGGCGTGTTCGGCTTCACCGTGATGACCGGGAGCGGCGCGCCGAGCATTTCCTGCACGGCGGCGGTGGAGATGCCCGCCGCCATGTTGATGAGGACCGGCTGGTCCTGCCGCTTGAGGAGCGTTTCCCGGAGCGTCGCGAGCAGGGGGGCGAGCATCGGCGGTTTTACACCGAGCACGATCTGGTCGCAGACGGCGGCGACGGTCCCGTTGTCCGAAACGACGGCGCCGGGGATCTTCTCCGCGAGCGCTTCCGCCTTTTGCCTCGTGCGGTTCGAGAGGTAGAGCGTGTCGTTTTCCGCTCTGCTTTTGGCGGCGGCAAGCGCCATCGCGGAGCCCATATTGCCGCAGCCGATGAATCCGAGTTTCATAGCCGTCTCCCTCCCGTTCAGCGTTCGAGATAGGCGCGCAGCGCTTCGAGGCGCTTTTCGCCCTCGGCGCGGCCCTTGTCGTAGAGCGCGGTGAGCTTCGCCTGGTCCCGCTCCGTGTGGGAGACGGTGACCGGCTCCTCGGGCCGGATGACGAACACGCGGCCCGCCTGTTCGAGCGCGTCGATCTCCCGCTGCTCGCGGTCGTAGCGCGTGGGGATGTCGAGCAGCTTTTGCAGGAACGCCGGGAAGTGCCGGAAATACTGCGCGTAGGCCTTCGCCATGGCGGGCGCGGTGAAGAGCTTCCGGTATCCCTTTTGGCGTGTGAGGATGAGGACGATCTTCTCAAAGCCGTCGTCGATCGCCTTTTGGTAGGGGATCGCGTTGGAGCAGCCGCCGTCGAGATAGCGCTTCCCGTTCAGCGGGACGGCCTTCGAGACCATCGGCATGGAGCTCGAAGCGCGGATCGCCGCGAAGATGTCCGTGCAGGCGCTCTTTTCAAAGTACCGCGTCTCGCCGGTCTCGAGCTCCGTCGCGACGGCGGTGAAGCGCGTCGGCGAGGTGAGGAACGCTTCGTAATCGAGCGGGACGACGGTGGTGGACATCTCGCCGAGCATATAGTCGAAATTAAAGATCTGGTGGCGCAGGAAAAGGTTCCGCCAGCCGAGGTACTTTTTGTCGAGGATGTGGTCGATGTTGATCTCCCGCGTGCGGCCGATCTGCTTCGTCACGAAGCTCACGCCCGTGAGCGAGCCTGCGGAGACGCCCATCACGTCCGTGAAGTCGATCCCCTGCTCCATGAATACGTCCAAAACGCCCGCCGTAAACAGCGTGCGCAGCGAGCCGCCCTCGAGCAGCAGCATCGCGTTGTATGTCTTTTGTTCCATTCGTTTGCCTTCTTTCAAAAACGGTCCCTGTTATTGTAGCACGGCGGCGCGTTTTTTTCAAGCCGGCGGGGAAAGGTTTTGATTGCAAACCGCCGGTTTTTGCGCTACAATACCTAAGGGCCTGCGCCGCGCGCGGCCAGGCGGGAAAGGACCCGCGAAAACGGAGGGATCGGATTTGCGCATCAGAAGAAAAAAGTGGGCCGCGCCGGAGCTTGCCGCGTGCCCGTATTATATCGGGGAGCCGGAGGAAATGCGCGGGAAGTGGGAAACCTTCTTCCCGAAAAAGCAGCCGATGCATCTCGACCTCGGCTGCGGGAAATGCACGTTCCTCGCGGCGCTTTCGAGCCGGGACCAAAACGTCAACTTCATTGGCATCGACATCTCCGTGGACATCCTCGGCGTGGCGCGGCGGAACATCGCCGCCGCGTTCGGGGAGACGCAGCCGGAGAACGTCGCGCTGCTCGCCTACAACATCGAAAAGCTGGACGCGCTCTTTTCCGAAAACGAGAAGGCCGCGCGCATCTATGTGAATTTCTGCAACCCGTGGCCGAAGGCGCGCGACCACAAGCGCCGCCTGACGCACACGAAGCAGCTCCTGCTCTATAAGCGGCTCCTTGCGCCGGGCGGCGAGCTTTGGTTCAAGACGGACGACAGCGGCCTGTTCCTTGCGACGCAGCGGTACCTGCACGAGGCCGGGTATGAGATCCTGCGCATGACGGAGGACCTGCACGGCGAAAACGAGCCGGGGAACCTCGAATCCGAGCACGAGACGAAGTTTGCCGCCGAGGGCGTGAAGATCAAGGCGATCCTCGCGCGGCCTGTATAAATTGTCGAAAAATGCAGAAATAACGAATTTTTATTCGGGGGGGGTGAAAATAAATTTTTTCAAATTTTTTCGCTTTCCTACTTGAAAAATCGTGACAATGGTAGTACAATATACCCGTCGCTTTATGTCAACGCATTGGGAGAAATCGTATCTCAAGGAAGATAAGGCGATGCAAACTGCGAAGCAATAACCCCGAAAAGGACCGGCTTTTTTCAAAAAACGGCCTTTTGGCGGGGATTTTGGCGTTGTTTTGGCCGGGCGCCGCGCTCTGAAACCGGCCTGTGAAGGGATAGCTCTGCATTCTGAAGTTCAGGGGGAATTGAAGATGAGACGGAGAAGCTCGAGGAGACAAAGGCTGCTGGCGTGCGCGCTGTGCGTGAGCATGGTCCTTTCCATGTTCAGTGGGATCGGACTGTTTGCGGAGACGGCGCAGGCGGCGACACGAAACGCCGTGCCCACGGATACCGACACGCGCGAAGCGGACCCGAACACGATGGAGACGTATAAGGGCAAGCTCCTTTCCGATGAGTATGGCAGCCGCTACGCCGGGCGCGTGTGGGGCGACAAGAGCGTGATCGCGCACGAGAATAAAAAAGACACCCCCACTACGCTGACGCTCAAAATGAGCGACGACGGCTACGACGGAAACGTTGACTTCAATTCTGACTTTCTGCATGTTTACTCCGCACTCGCCAGCTCGCAGGTGGTGAACGAATACCCGCCCAGCCCGATCGACCTGGTGCTGGTGCTGGATATCTCGTCCTCGATGGGCGACAATGTTACCCCCGCAGGATCAGATGAAACAGGTGTAGATTGGGCCCAGGTCATTCAAAATAGTTCATCCGGCGATGATAAGTTCTTTGACTACACCCGCTTTCTGAATCTTGTCCTTTCCGCGGATAGAGTTATAACGGAGCTGATGGACAACAACCCGGAAAACCGGATCAGCGTTGTGGTCTATGACCGCAGGGCTGAGGTTGCTATGCCTCTGGGGCACTACACCAAAAATGAACAAACTATTGAAGAACTGAAATACTATGACAGCAGTTACCTTGGGGATACGGGCGGTGACAACCCAACTGCCAACAAAGAGGTAGGCCAAGAAGTATGGAACGCCATCAAAGGCCTGAAGTTTAACTATCTGTGTCCGTATTTTGACGGACACAATGAAGACCTTCATATTGACTGCTACGGCTTCGGCGTTGTCGCAACTACGGATGAGGGCTTAGACATCAAGGATGTCAGAGCAGCAGTTCCCGATGCCGGTCATGGGAGCGTTATCGCCCGTATTTCCGGTACGAACACCAACGCAGGCATCACGGCGGGCATGGAACAGCTCGCGGATGCGGAGGTCACGACGCTGACCGAGGAGCTTTCGAACGGCGAGATCGCGACGGTGGCGCGCATCCCGGCCGTGATCGTCATGACGGACGGCGGCTCGAACACCGTGGCGAACGGCCAGTGGTACGACCCGGATTACGACCTGCCCGTGCAGCGTTCGGACTTTGAAAACGATTGGTCGAGCGTCGTGGTGACGCAGTCCATTTTGAGCGCGGCGTATCTCAAATCCGCCGTGGAAAAGAACTATTCCGCTTACATGGAGCTGAGCGACTCGCAGGATCTCCCGGTCTACACCGTGGGCGTGGACCTTCGCACGGGCCTAGCGGACGATACTTGGGCGGCCGCCCGCATCTACCCGATGATGGACCCGAGCACCTACTTTGTGGACCCTGTGCCGGCGACTGCCGGCAACCCGAACGTTGAGGGCGGGCAGGTCACGCTTACCGCGACGACGCAAGGCCTTATCAAACAGGCATACGACGGTTTGCAGCGGTGGCTGACTGGCACTGGCAACGTGACGCAGGAGTTCCCGCTTTCGAGGTGGAGCGATTCCCATGAGAGTCCTGTGGGCGCGTTCATGCAGAACGAAGGGACCTCCAACGAGTATGTGATTCCTTTCCAAACGGACGGCAATGCAACAGAATGGCACGGTACGGCCGATTGGAAAACAGGCGTAGAGGGAGAGTTCGACATCCCAATATCAGAGGAAGCAGAAAGAGCGGGCAACTATTTGAAGGGCACCACGACGTATGAGTCCTTTGCATCTCTGGAAGAAAAAGCGAAGAATCTCGAGAGCAATCCGGGCAACGGCGGCATCAAATATGCCGCGACGCGCCAGGTGAAGTATAACGACACGACCAACCCAGTTGTCACACAGAAAAGCCGCGGCGTGGCGGCTGTGGAAAAGACCGACGTGGTGGAGAACATCTACTACGTCACCCGGTTCTACGATGTTTCGTCCGCCGAGATGGACCGCATCTTTGAGGAGATCCTGACCGAGGTCATGGGCAAGGTCTTCGTGCCGGTCTCCGGCGAGAACGAAGCGGGCGTCGGCAACTCCATCACCTACCAGGACCCGATCGGCCTGCACATGGAGGTCAAGAACCAGAGCGTGAAGGTCGCGACCCAGCACGTTGGCCAGGATCCCGGCGAAAACAAATATTACGACATGGCGCTGCTCCTCTTCGGAGAGATGCACGGCCTTGTGCGTTCCGCTGTGTACGACTACAAGTGGAATGACAAGTATATGGGGAACAGTCCCGCCGGACATGGTGGAACTTTCCCGGAGGGCTGGTATTACGGTACGCCGGGTGATGGTACCAATGAGGGCGTTAAGCATTATGACGGCGTGGGACTTCCGAACAAGGACCCGCGGGACGATAGTCCGAAGACCTATAATAATACGGATGAGGTCTGGGCAGACGGCTGGGTGTACCGCATCGCCTTTAACACCTGCACGCAGTTCGTGCCGCTGCTCTCCAACGTGGAATCGGTGGACGACCTTTCCCAGCAGCAGAAGAACACCGTCTACACGCTCTACCGCTTCTCCTGCACGAACGAAGACCGCAACGTTTTGAAGATGAACCCGGTCTATGGCACAAAGGTGCCGGACGAAGCGCAGACCGCGTATGACGCGCTGACGAAATACGACGACGCCGGCAACCCGGTGGAGTATGCGCCGGACGACGAGTCTTACCGCGATTACGACGGCGTGTACCGCCTCTCGGACATCCGCGTGTGGATCGAGGATACCGGCTC
>CANRMW010000025.1 GCA_947631835.1 uncultured Clostridia bacterium
CCGACCGTGGAATATTCCGGCGCGCCGGTCTCCGCGACGCGCATCCGCGACGCGGTGGAGCGCGGCGACATGGAGGAGGCCGCCGCGATGCTGGGCAGGCCGTTTGCGTTCACGCTGCCGGTGATCCACGGGAACCACATCGGGAGGACGATGGGGACGCCCACCGCGAACCAGCGGTTCCCGGAAGGGTTTGCGCTGCCGCGCTTTGGGGTCTATGCGGCGGCGGCGGAGCTGGAAGGGAGCGTATACTGCGGCGTGACGAACGTCGGCGTGAAACCGACCGTCGGGTCGAAGGAGCCGCTCGCGGAGACGTGGATGCCCGATTTTTCCGGCGACGTCTACGGAAAACGACTGCGGCTGCACCTGCTGCGGTTCCTCAGACCGGAGCGGAAATTCGAGAGCCTCGACGCGCTGCGGGAGGAGATCCGCCGGAACGCGGCGGAGGCGGAGAAGATCTTCACGGAAAAAAAGAGGGAAAACGCGCTGCACGGCGCGTGAGAGCGCTTCGGCGGCACTCGGAGCGGCGCTTTCAAAAGTTCGTGCCGATCATTTCCATTTGAAAAAACGAATCCCGCGCCGATCCCGGAGCAGACTAGCTTCGGGGGTGATGGTGATGATGTCAAATGAATTTCTCGGATCCGGCGGGCCGTATGCGTGGCCGTCCGCGCTCGCGCTCGGGGCGGGAATGTTCGACTGGCGGAACGCCTTCAGCGGCCTGCCCGAGGAGGTCAAAGCGTACCTCACCGAGCATGAGTCGGAGATCCGCGACGAGTCGGACGTTGCGCGCCTCATACGGATCTATGACCTCAAAAAATAGCGGCACGCGCCGCGAAAACAGCCTTCCCCGCGCAAACGGAGAAGGCTGTTTTTTTACTGTCTTGCTTTGGGTGGGGGCGGGGATCATCTCTCCCCGGGGAAGGGCACGACGCCCTCGACCGCGTCGGCGGCGGTGATGCGCCTGTCGCCGTTGTCCACGTCAATGAGGATATACCGGTCGTTGCCCATGCCCATCTCCTTCATATAGGAGAGCTGGCGGAAGCCGTGGCGGGAGGTCATGCGCTCCACGAGGTCGTGGTTGTCCTCCGGCTTCATCGCCATGACGAGATCGACCGAAGCCTGATCCGCCGCGAGGATATCGACGGAAGCGAGGATGCCGACGTTCGGCGTCGTGACCGGCATGGCGTCCACGCCTTCGCAGTCGCACGAGACCGACATATTGCGCAGCACGTTGACATAGACGACGTGCCTGCCGAAGTGGTCGATCACGGACTTCGTGGATTCGGTGATCTTCTCCATGATCTCTTCCTTCGCCACGCCCCACATCTTGCCGTCGTGTCCGTGGATCATGCCCTTGCCGATGCGGCCGTCCGCGCAGCCGATGCCGATGTTCTTGTTGGAGCCGCCGAAGCCGCCGAGCGTGTGGCCCTTGAAATGGGTCAGCGTGATGAGCGAGTCGTATTCCGGGACGGTCTTGCCGACGCACATCTCGGTGAACCACTTGCCGCCGTTCACGGGGAGCATCACCGTGCCGTGCTCGTCCGTGATATCGACGGGCGCGAACGTCCAGCCGTTGACCTCGAGCGTCTTGCGGTGGGCCTCGGTGGTGTAGCGGTCGCCCTCATAGTAGGTGTTGGTCTCGATGATGGTCGCGTCCGGCGCTTCCTGCGCCATGAACGCCTTGACCCACGCGCTGGGGATGATGTTCGGGCCGTGCGGCTCGCCGGTATGGAGCTTGATGGCGGTCTTGCCGCAGATGACATCCTTCACCCGAGCGTACACCTTCGCGATGCCGGCCGCCGAGAGATCCCGCGTGAAATAGACGATGCTCTCGTTGCCGGTGCGCTCGGCATAGGGAACGTACCGTTCGCCGCCAGTGGCGGCAATTTTCTTTTCTGCCATGATTGTACACCTCTCCAGAAAGTTTTTCTCCGGCTCCCGCCGGGAATGGACGTTGTTATTTTCGAAGCGCCGGCTTTACGCCTTGCGGCTCCATGTGCCGGGACTGAGCAGCACCAGCAGCGGGAAGATCTCGAGCCGCCCGAGGAGCATGTCCGCGCTGAGGATCAGCTTGGAAAAGTCGCTGTAATGGGCGTAGTTCCCGGTCGCGCCGACGAGCTCAAAGCCCGGGCCGATGTTGTTGAAGCACGCCGTGACCGCCGAGAGATTGGTCCCGATGGAGTAGCCGTCCACGGAGATCAGCATGAAGCTCAACAGCACGATCACGCAGTAGACCGCGAGGTAGGCGTTGACGTTGTTCGTGATCTCGGGGTCCACGGTGCGCCCGTCCATGCGGACGGTCTGCACGCGCCGCGGATGGAGCACGCGGCGCACGGTCTGCTTCGCGGTCTTGAGAAGGAGGAGCACCCGCGAGACCTTGAGGCCGCCGCCGGTGCTTCCCGCGCAGGCCCCGACATACATGAGGATGAGCAGGATGGATTTGGAAAACGCGGGCCACTGTTCGAAATCCGTGGTGCAGTAGCCCGTGGTCGTCATGATGGACGAGACCTGAAACGCCGCGTGGTGCAGCGCCTCTCCGGGCGTCGCGTACATCCCGCTGATGTTCCAGGCGATCAGGAGGATCGCCGAAGCCGCGATCCCGAGATACAGCCGCAGCTCTTCGTTTTTATAGACCTGTCTGAACTGCCGCAGCACCAGCAGAAAGTACATGCTGAAATTCACGCCGAACAGCATCATGAAGACCGTGACGACGGTCTGCAGATAGGGGGAATATCCCCCCATGCTGCTGTTGCGCACGGCAAAGCCTCCCGTGCCGGCCGTGCCGTAGGCGATGCAAAGGCTGTCGAAAAGGGGCATCCCGCCCGCGAGCAGGAACACGACGCACAGGCCCGTCAGCGCGATATAGAGCGCATAGAGGATGGCGGCGGTCTTACGGAGCGTCGGCACGAGCTTTCCGACCGACGGGCCGGGGCTTTCCGCGCGCATGAGGTGCATGCCGGCGCCGGCGGTCTTTCTCGCCTGCGGGACGACCGCCAAAAGGAAGACCAGCATCCCCATGCCGCCGATCCAGTGGGAAAAGCTCCGCCAGTAAAGATTGCAGCGGGAGAGCGCCTCTACGTCGGTGAGGATCGATGCGCCGGTCGTGGTGAAGCCGGAGACGATCTCGAAGAAGGCGTCGATGTATCTCGGGATCTCCCCGGAGATGCGAAACGGCAGGGCGCCGAAAAGGGACATGAGGATCCATGAAATGCCGGTCGCGGCGAAGCCCTCCTGCGCGTAAAACGTGCCGTTGTCCCCGCGCGCGGCGATCAGGAGAAGGGAGCCGGCAAGACACGTCAGCAGCACCGCCGCCACATAGGAGAGCGCGTTGAGGCGCTGGCCGTCGAAGACCGCGATGCCGGCCGGGACCAGCATGAAAAACGAAGTGAGGAAGAGGGAGAGTCCCGTGATCCGGGCGATCATTTTAACGTTCATGCGCCCGCTCCTTTACTGGAATATATCGTTGAACTGGAGGATCGGGGACTCCCGACCGTTGATGACGATGACCGTGTCGTTGACCTCGTAATGCGCGTTGCCGTCCGGGATGACGGTCTTGCCGCGGTGCGTGATGCAGGAGATCAGGATGTTCTTGCGCAGGTGCGAGTGCAGGTTTTTCAGCGGCTCCCCGATGAAGCGCATCTGGTCGTTCACGACAAATTCCAGCGCCTCCACGCGGCCGTCCGCAACGCGGTGGAGCGTGACGGCGGCGCCGGCCTGGTTCTGCATCGCCCGGACGTACTGCACGATATGCCCGGAGCACGTTTCCTTCGGGCTGACGACGCTGCCGACGGGAAGCGTCTCGATGACGCCGGTGGAGCCCATGCGGTCCACCTTGGTCACCACGAGCGGCACGCCGAGCGCGCTGCCGTACATGGAGGTGATGACGTTCTGCTCGTCGAGGCCGGTCAGCGTGGCGAGCGCGTCGGTCTCGGTGAGGCCCTCGCGTTCGAGCGCCTGCGGGGAGGCGCCGTCGTCCAGAATGATGGAAGCCTCCGGCAGCATGCTCGCGAGCTGCGCGGCGCGGGCCTCGTCGCGCTCGATGATCTTCACCTGCACGCCGGAAAGAAGGAGCTGCTGCGCGAGGTAATAGCTGACGCGGCCGCCGCCGATGAGCAGCGCGTGGCGGATCTTCCGGCGCGTCACGCCGAGGCGCGTGAGGAGCAGGGAGAGATTCGTCACCGGGGCGGTGACGTAGATGTGGTCGCCGAGCTTCAGCTCCGTCTGGCCCGTGGGGATGAACACGTCGTCTCCGCGGATCACGGCGCACACCAGCACGTTGCAGCGCGGGCCGAGGATCCTCGGCAGGTCCATCAGCTTGATGTTCTGGAGCAGACTCCCCTCGCCGACAAGAAGCTCGACCAGCTCCACGCGGCCCTTCGCGAAGGTCTCGCGCTTGAGGAAGCCCGGGAGCTGCAGCAGCCGGGAGATCTCTTCGGCGGCCTCTTTTTCGGGGTTGATGATGAGCGAGAGGCCGTAATCCTCCCGCATCAGATAGAGCTGTTCGGTGTATTCCGGGCTGCGCACGCGCGCGATGGTGTGCACGCTTTTGTGCAGCTTTTTTGCCGTGAGGCAGCAGAGCAGGTTGATCTCGTCGGAGCCGGTGACGGCGATGAGGATGTCCGCCTGCTCGATCCCGGCCTCCTGCAAGGTGGCCATGGCCGCGCAGTTGCCCTCCACGGTCATGACGTCGATGTTCTGCATTTCCCGCTTGAGGACTTCCCCGCTGGAATCGATGGCGACGAGCTCGTGGCCCTCTTGGGACAGGAGCCGCAGAAGCTCCAGCCCGACCTTGCCGTCGCCGGCGACGATGATCCGCATAAATTCCCCTCGCCCTTTCCGTCCCCGCCCAACGGCGTTCCGGGACCTGGGGCCGCGTTCCGGCCCCCGTTTCCAGAGTAAGTATACACCACAATTTCAAAAAAGTAAAGCGCCGCGCCCGCCAAAAAACGGCAAACGGAAGACTTGGCCTACGGCAGGAGCGCCGCGAGGACCGCGTTCGAGACGAGAAAGCCCTCCGGCGTGAGGGAAACGCGCTCCGGGGAGCGGCGCAGCAGACGCGCCGGGAGCGTTTCCGCGCGGCGGAGCAAATCGGAAAACCGCGCCTCGCCCTCCGGGAAGCGCGCGGCGCACGAATCTCGCGAAAGGCCCTCGGAAAGCCGGAGGGCGAGCATCGCGTATTCGGAAAAATCCCCGCCCGCGCCGTCGTCCTGCGGCGCGTTCCCTTGGAGGAACGAGGCGAGGCTGCGCGGGAAAAAGAACCTTCGGCCGGAAAGAAACGAGTGCGCCGAAGGCCCGAGGCCGAGGTATTCCCCCGAGCGCCAATACTGCAGGTTGTGGCGGCTCTCAAAGCCGGGCCGCGCGAAGTTGCTGATCTCGTACTGCGCGTACCCGTGCGCCGCGAGGAAACGGACGGCGAGAAGATACTGCTCCGCCGCGTCGTCGTCCTCGGGGAGGGCGAGCGTTTCCGCGCGGGCCGCAAACGGCGTGCCGGGCTCGATCTTCAGAAGATAGGCCGAGATGTGCTCCGGCGAAAGCGACGTGAGAAATTCGAGCGAGCGTTGCAGCGTATCCGCGCCCGAACCGGGCAGGCCGAGCATCAGGTCGAGCGAGAGGTTGCGCACGCCCGCTTCCCGCAGCCGTCCGACCGCCTCCGCCGCGCCGCGCGCCGTGTGCCGCCGCCCGAGCACGGAAAGCTCGCCGTCGTTCCCGGACTGCACGCCGAGCGAAACGCGGTTCACGCCCGCCGCGCAGAGCGCCCTTGCGAAGTCCGCCGTCACGTCGGCGGGGTTCGCCTCGGCGGTGATCTCCGCTTCGGGCACGATCTCAAAAGACGACCGCGCGGCCTCCAGCACGATGCGAAGGCGCGCCGCCCCGAACCGGCTCGGCGTGCCGCCGCCGAAATAGACCGTGTGTACCTTCGGCCGGGAGAGCCTTTCGCCCCAGTCCCGAAGGCGTTCTTGCAGGGCGGCCGCGTATGCGTCCATCGCGCCGCTTTCGGCGGGGAGCGAGTAAAAATCGCAGTAGGGGCATTTTTTCATGCAGAAGGGGATGTGCAGATACAGCGAGAGCATGGCTTTACCCGAAAAGGCGCTTCAGATTCTCGGTGGAGAGCGCGGGCTCGCTGTGCAGCGCGGCCAGCATCCTTTCGAGGTTCTCCTCGCTGTATTCCACCTGCTTCGTGTAATCCTTCGTGCAGACGATGCGGTCCCATTCGGTGAAGCCGCCCGTCTCCCGCAGGACGTGCGCGTTCATCAGGCAGATGAACCAGACCGACACCGCGCAGAATTTCACCCGCGCGGAAAGCCGCCCGTCCGTGACGCCGGGCGCGAAGTGCCGGTAGAGAAAATAGACGAGCAGGTTCTCGAAGCCGCCGTCGATCTCGTCCAGCTCGGCGGAAAGGCTCCCGTCCCGCAAAAGCTGCACCGTTTCCGGCCATGTGTCGTCGTAAGGCTCCAGGTCCTCCATCACGGAGAGCAGCGTCTCGCGCGCGTCGAGGGAAAGCCCCGGCGTGCTGTCTGCGGGGTCCGGCGTGCCGAACTCCGAGCGCTGCATCGAGGCGCCGAAGTCCAGCAGGCGGTACATCCGCACGCGCAGGGGCAGACTGCGGTCCTGCACGATGCGGAACGCCACGTCGCGCTGCCGGAAGATCTCCGGGTCTTCCACGTCTCCCGGCGGGCCGACGACGGAGGTTGTGATGAAGGAGATCGGCTCCTTCTGCGCGAAAAGGAGCCGCGCGCTCTCCTCGCAGCAAAGCCCGATGCCCATTTCCATGTGCCCGCCGAGCTGCTCGTAAAAGCGCGGGTGCTCGTGGCAGATCTCGCACAGGCCGTCCTCGCCCAGCTCGAACATCAGCTCGCAGAGGTTGTCCTCCGTGAGGAAGGGGCAGCGGTCGCCGTCCGTCAGCCGAAAGCACGCGCCGCCCTCCGGCAGACGTTCCATGTGCTCTCTCAGGCGCTCGCCCAGCGGCCCTTCCATCTCCATGTAGTACGCCTCGGTGTCGGGGTCGATGTCGATCTCCCAGCCGGCGCAGCAGGTGTCGCTGCACGCCGCCGCGAGGCAGTGAAAATCGTCGTAAAAATTCGGTTTGATATATTTCATCGCGTCCTCGCTTCGCCTTTGAAAAAAGTCCGTTTTGCTTTGCCCCCATTATACCGCCGCGGGGCCGCTGTTGTCAACCGCGCGGCGTCGGGAGGCGGCGCTTTTTTCCCGCAAAAAAGAAAGCGGCCGCAGAGAGGGAGCTTTTGCGCGGCGGGACCGCGCGGGGAAAAAGTTTACAGGAAATTCACCGCCGGGGCCGGAAAAAACATTGACTTTTCTCGAAATCTTGGGTATGATAAAAGCGGAAAACAACGGCGGCGGGAGATCCCGTTCCTTTGACCGCCGACGGAAAGGATGAAACGCTGTATGAAAAGCCTCGATAAGCTGTTCACGATCATTGGGATCATCACCGCCCTCCTCGCGCTCGCCGCGGCTGCGGCCGCCGTCCTCGCGGCGCTGAATCGCCAGAGGGAAGACGCGGAGCTGGAAGAATATCTGGAGGGCGCGATCCAGTGACCGCGCCCGAACCGACAGAATGCAAAATCCCGCAGAGCTTCTGCGGGATTTCGCGCTGTTATGGGGAAGATCAGCTTTTTTCCTTCGGCCGCACGAACAGCGCCGCGAGGCAGCCGAAAAAGACCGCCGCGCCGATGCCCGCCGCGCCCGCCGTGAACCCGCCGGTGAACGCCCCGATGAGGCCGTCCCTGCGGACCGCGTCCCGGACGCCTTCGCTGAGCAGGTATCCGAACCCGCACAGCGGCACCGTCGCTCCCGCGCCCGCGTAGTTCACGAGCGGCCCGTACACCCCGAGCGCGCCGAGAAGCACCCCGGCGGTCACATAGCAGACCATGATGCGGGCGGGCGTGAGCTTTGTGAGATCGATGAGGAGTTGCCCCGCGACGCAGATCAGCCCCCCGACCCAAAACGCGCGCAAATATTCCAAATCCAAATACCTCTTTTCCCTGACGGTACGGATAGTCTGTGCGGAATAGCGCGGATTTATCCGGCGCAGACTAACGGAAAACGACACGGAGGGACGTTCTATGGAGCTGAAAGAAAAGAGAAAGCTGGCCTTTTTCGATACCAAGCCTTACGACCGCACATGGTTTGAGCCGCTTTGCGCGGAAAAATACGAGGTGACATTCTTTGAGGAAAAGCTGAACACGCACACCGCCCGATTCACAGAAGGGTTCGACGCGGTGTGCGCGTTTGTGAACGACGACGTGAACGCGGCGGCCGTCGGGCGCATGGCGGGAAACGGCGTGCGGATCCTCGCGATGCGCTGCGCCGGATACAGCAACGTGGACCTCAAAGCCGCCGAGGGGCGGATCACCGTGGCGCGCGTCCCGGCGTATTCGCCGCACGCCGTCGCGGAGCACACCATGGGCCTGCTCCTCACGCTGAACCGCCGGCTGCACCGCGCGTATATCCGCACGCGGGACTTCAATTTCAGCATCAACGGCCTGACCGGCATCGACCTTTACGGGAAGACAGTGGGCGTGATCGGCACGGGCAAGATCGGGCGGGCGTTCATCGACATCTGCCGGGGGTTTGGGATGCGCGTCCTCGCATACGACAAATACCCGTCCGGGGAGGACATCGGCGCCGAATACGTTTCGCTCGACCGGCTCTTTTCGGAGAGCGACGTGATCTCCCTGCACTGCCCGCTGACGGGAGAGACGCGCCACCTGCTGGACGCGGACGCGTTTTCGAAAATGAAGCGCGGCGTGTACCTGCTGAACACCTCGCGCGGGGCGCTGGTCGATTCCGCCGCGCTCCTCGACGCGCTGAACAGCGGCGTCGTGCGCGGGGCCGGCCTCGACGTGTACGAGGAGGAGGGCGACTTTTTCTATGAGGATCTTTCCGACACCAACGTCCGGGACGATACGCTCGCGCTGCTCATTTCGCGGCCGAACGTGTTCCTCACGGCGCACCAGGCGTTTTTGACGGAGGAGGCGCTGCGGAATATCGCCGAGGAGACGGTCCGGAACCTCGACGACTTTTTTGCGGGCAGGCCGGTCGCGAACGAGGTGAAGGCCAAAGGGCGCGGCTGAACGCGGTCAGTTTTCGGAGAGCACGGTGATCAGCCCGTCCTCGGCGGTCTCCTGCGGCGTCTGCCAGACGTATTTCGATCTCGGATCGGCGGCGAGCCCCCTGCCGCGGAGCTGCCCGCCGTCCGCCTCGACCACGAAGATGAGCTGGTGGTTGCGGATGTCATGCGGCCCGCGATAGAAGCGCTCGAGGACGCGCTTCGTCCCGCCGGCGGGGATCTTCGCCTGGAAGCGCTCCCAGAGCAGGCGCTCGGCGGCGTCGGAGACGGATTCGTTGATCTTGACGACGGTCTCCGGGAGCTTCAGACCGCCCTCCGTCTTTTCATACAGCACCTCGCCCGCCGCCGTGAGCAGCAGGGCGACGGTGAGCCGGAACGCGCCCTTTTGCGTGAGGAGGTGGATGTCCGGGTCGAAGGTGACGAAGTTCTTCGCAAGACGTTCCGAAAGCGCGACGATCCGCTCGTTCGCCCGGGATTTGTCGAATTTCTCGCAGCTCTCCCGCATCTGGCGCAGACGGTCCCGGTGGCCGATCAGCGAGGAGATCACGGCGGAGAAGTTCTCCTTTGTGATGCGCACGCCCATGTCGTGCGTCTGGAGGAAGTTGGCGTTGTCCTCCTCCTGCCCGGGGATGGCGTCAAAGACCGCAAGGGGCAGGTTGCAGGCCAGCGCCTCGGAGACCGTCAGCCCGCCGGGCTTCGTGACGATGAGGTCGGAGGCGTGCATATAGCGCTCCACCTCCTGCGTGAAGCCGAGCAGCTTCGTCTTTTTTTCGGATTCCCGCATCTCGGCCTCGATGGTCTCGTAGAGCTTTTTGTTGTTGCCGGTGATGATGATCATCTGCAGATCGAGCGGCGACCGGGAAAGCGCGCGGTACAGCGCGGCGATGTTCGTCACGCCCATGCTGCCCGCCATGAAGAGGATGGTCGGCACGTCGGGGGAAAGCCCCATTTCCGTGAGGAGCGCCGCCTGGTCCTCCTTGTCGAAAAACACGTCGTGCACCGGGATGCCGAACGGATGGATCACGTCCTTCGGGATGCCCATGGCGGTGAGCTCGCCCACCATGTCGCCGGAGGCCACGACATAAGCGTCCACCGCGGGGGCGATCCACGCCTTGTGGACGCCGTAGTCCGTCATGATGCAGATGAGCGGGACGGTGATCTTCCCCGCCTCCTTGAGGCTCGAGACCATCTCCGTCGCGAAGGGGTGGACGCTGATGACCACGTCCGGCGCGGCGTCGAGCAGGTGCGGCAGGAGTTGGAGCGCGATCAGCTCCGTGGCGCGGGGGACGAAATCCCCGAGGAGGGTGTCCCGGTTCGTCTGTTTATAGAGCCGCCCGAAGAGGCCCGGCGTGCGCTTTGCCATGAAGAGGTAGCTGTCCACCACGGTCTTGTCCAGCACCTTGCCGATGCTCTTGAGAAAATCCATCTGGATGACGTCGTGGACGGTTTCTTCGCGGATGTATTTTTCCAGCGCCGCCGCCGCCCGAAGGTGGCCGCCTCCCGTGGCGCAGGTGAGGATCAGAATGCGCATATCGGTTCCCCTTTCCGTTTCTGTTCAGATTTGTTATTTATAATCATAGCACACCTTTGAAAAAAAAACCAGTCTTTTTCGCGCTTTGCAATTTTTTGCTTTTGTGCGTTCAAGATTCATCTTTACTTTTACGCGCTGGTGTCGTATAATGAAAAGAGGATCGCCCGTTTGGAACGGGCTGGGAGCGAAGGGAAAGGATGTGCCCGGGCATGAAAAAGGATATGAAAAAGAAAACGTATGGACTTTTCCGCGCCGCGGCGGGCGTTTTGGCCGCGCTGCTGCTTCTCGGCGCCGCCGGGTGCCAGAGGAGCGAGGGAAAGGGGAGCAGCGCTCTGGGCGGCTCGGCCGCCGAAGCGGTGTACCCCGAGGGCACCTCGGTCAACGGGGTGGATATCTCCGGGCGCACGGTGGAGGAAGCACTGGCGCTCTGCAAGCCCGTGCTCGATGAGAAGATCCGCTCCCTTTCCGTGACTGTGAAAAGCGACAGGGCCGAGGTGGAGCTGACCGGCGCCGAGGCCGGCGTTTCGACGGATCGGCTGAGCGAGTCTCTCGTGGGGCTGTATGAGAAGAAAAAGGCGGGCGCGTATAAGTTCGCGTTCCGCACGGAGCTGGGGACGCTCGAGGCGCTTTTGGAGAGCCGGGCGGACGAGTTTGCGGTGGAGGTGCAGGATGCCGAGGTCGAGGGCTTCGACGCCGAGACCGGAGAGGTCAAGATGAAGCCGAGCCGCGACGGCGAGGCGCTCGATGTGGAGAAGACCGCCGAGGCGGTGCAGGAGCGGTTCACTTCCGGCGGCGGGACCGTAGACGCGGTGATGAAGACCGTGCCGGCCGATGTGACGGAGGAAGAGCTGAAGGAAAAGTTCGTGCGGCTCTCCGAATATACCACGGAATCGACCAACACGGAAAACGGCAATTACAATATGGCGCTGGCCCTCGGCTATGTCAACGGGACGGTGCTGCAGCCCGGCGACATTTTTTCCTACGAGGCGGCGATCGGGGATTCGACCGACCCGGAGGGCGGCTGGAAGCAGGCGGGCGGCCTTTCCGGCGGCGCGCTGGTGCAGATGTACGGCGGCGGGATCTGCCAGGCGTCCTCGACGATCTATGTCGCGGCGCTGAAGGCGGGCATGACGATCGTGGAGCGCAACGAGCACTCCAATCCGTCTACATACATTCCCAAGGGGCTGGACGCGATGGTCAGCTACGGGGATTTTGATCTCCGCTTCATGAACGAGCTGGAGGGCGCGGTCTACATCAAAAGCTGGATGGACGGGACGACGCTGCATGTCGAATTTTACGGGATGCGGCAGGAGGACTGGGACAGCATCGAGGTGTATTCCGAAGAGACCGGCTCTGTGCCGCCGCTCGATACGGTGAGCTATGTGGAGGACATTTCGCTCGCGAAGGGCGAGGTCGTGCAGGCGACGACCGGCAACTACGGCTACACCGCGCGGGCGTGGCGGGAATACATCAAAGACGGCAAGACCGTGAAGACCGAAGAGCTGCGGAGCTCCGAGTACCCGGCGACGGGGACCATCTACCGTGTCGGGCCCGGCACGGACATCGCGGCGCTGCAGGCGACGCCGAGCCCGAGCCCGATGAACCCGTATCAGCCGGGAGGCAGCCAGTGGGGCGGCCAGTGGAGCAGTCCCAACCCCTGGGGGAACGGATTCTGGGGAGACTTTGGCAGCAGCGGGAGTGGGCAGACGGGAGGCACTGTCATCACGCCGGACGTCGGTTTTCATGACGGCAACTGATTCAGGAACACCCGACCCCCTGCTCCGACGGGCAGGGGGATTTCCTCATAGAGAAAGAGTGTGAAACCATGGAGAAGGACCTTGGCTTTGTGCGCGTGGCGGCGGCGACGCCCGCCGTGCGCCCGGCGGACCCTGCGGGAAACGTGCGGGCCATCGAAACGTGTATCTTTCAGGCGGCGGCAAAGGGCGCGGCGGTGATCGCTTTCCCGGAGCTCGCCGTCACCGGCTACACCTGCGGCGATCTCTTCAAGGACCGCGCGCTGATGGCGGCCGCCGAAAAAAGCCTTTTTGAACTGATCGAGCGGACGAAGGACCTCGAGATCCTCTGCGCCGTGGGAATGCCGGTCCCCTCCGGCGGGGCGCTCTACAACTGCGCCGCCGTCTTCGCGAAGGGCAGGCTCCTCGGGCTGCCCGCGAAGCAGAATATCCCGGTCTATTCGGAGTTTTACGAGGCCCGGCATTTCTCTCCCGCGCCGGAGAGCGGCGTCCTGCGCTTTCACGGCGCGGCGTACCCCGCGAAGGACGTGGTCTTTGCGCTTTCCGAGGACGTTCTGGTCGGCGCGGAGATCTGCGAGGACGTCTGGGTGGCGGACCCGCCGAGCGTCCGGCTCGCGAAGGGCGGCGCGACGGTGCTGCTCAATCTCTCGTGCAGCGACGAGATCATCGGGAAGGCCGAGTACCGGCGGGATATGCTGCGGATCCACTCCGGGCGGCTCCTTGCGGCGTATGTCTACGCGGACAGCGGCTTCGGCGAGAGCACGACCGACATGGTCTTCGCCGGGCATGATCTGATCTGCGAAAACGGCTCCCTGCTGAAAGAGAGCGAGCTGTTCACCTCCGGCGTGATCTGCGCCGACGTGGACGTGGAGCGGCTCGTGCAGGAACGCCGCCGCATGAATACCTGGCGGGACGGCCCGGCGTGTACGGTGATCCCAACGGGCGTCGCGCTGCCGGATTTCGAGACCGACCGCGTGATGGCGCCGTATCCCTTCGTCCCGAACGACGACGCGGACCTTTCCGAGCGCTGCGAGACGATCCTGCGGATGCAGGCGGCTGGGCTTGCGACGCGCCTTCGGCATATCGGCGCGAAGACGGCGGCGCTCGCGCTTTCGGGCGGGCTCGATTCGACGCTCGCGCTGCTCGTCGCGGTGCGTGCGTTCGACTTCCTCGGGCTCGACCGAAAGGGCATCCACACCGTCTCCATGCCGTGCTTCGGCACGACCTCGCGGACGAAATCGAACGCGCAGAGCCTCGCGGAGGAGCTGGGCGTCAGCTTCGCGGAGATTCCCATCGCGGCCTCCGTGACGCAGCACCTCTCGGACATCGGGCACGACTTAGACACGCTCGACGTGACGTTTGAGAACGCGCAGGCGAGAGAGCGCACGCAGGTCGTGATGGACCTTGCGAACCAGCTCGGGGGCATCGTGCTGGGCACCGGGGACCTTTCGGAGCTCGCGCTCGGCTGGGCGACCTATAACGGCGACCACATGTCCATGTACGCGGTGAACAGCTCCGTGCCGAAAACGCTGGTGCGGTACCTCGTGCGGCACGTCGCGCGGGAGAGCGGCGAAGCGCTGAAGCAGGTGTTGTTCGACATCCTCGCGACGCCGGTCTCCCCCGAGCTTCTGCCGCCGAAGGACGGCGAGATCTCGCAGAAAACGGAGGACCTCGTGGGCCCCTACGCGCTCCACGACTACTTCCTTTACTATATGCTCCGCTTCGGCTTTACGCCGAGGAAGATCTACGCGATGGCGCTGCGCTCCTTTGCGGGCGCGTTCGACGCGGAAACGATCCTCAAATGGCTGCGCGTTTTCTACCGGCGGTTCTTCCAGCAGCAGTTCAAGCGCTCCTGCCTGCCGGACGGCCCGAAGGTGGGCTCCGTGACGCTCTCGCCGCGCGGCGATTTTCGGATGCCGAGCGACGCGGTCAGTGCGCTGTGGCTCGAGGAGATCGACAGGCTCGGGGAGGAGAACGCATGAACATTCTGGTGACGATGGAACTTTTGCCGGAGCACAGGGGATGGCTCGAAGCGGCCGGCCCGAACGAGACGTTCCGGTTTGAGACGAAACCCGGGCGGGAGGACGTCCGATGGGCGGACGTGATCTTCGGGAACGTGCCGCCGCGCCTTCTCTCCCCAAACGACAGGCTCCGCTGGATGCAGACGGGCAGCGCCGGGGTCGATGGGTACCTTGGCGGCGCGCTGCCGGACGGCTGCGTGCTCACGAACGCGACGGGCGCGTATGGCCTTGCGATCTCAGAATACATGGTCGCGGCGTGGCTCGCGCTCCTCAAAAAGCTCCCCCTCTACCGGGACCGCCAAAAGGAATGCGATTGGCGCGACATGGGGCCGGTCGGTTCCGTGTGGAACAGCACCGTGCTGGTGCTGGGCCTCGGGGACATCGGCGGCGAATTTGCAAAGCGCGCGAAAGCGCTCGGCGCGTATGTGATCGGGATGCGGCGCACCGGCACGAAAAAGCCGGAATTTGTCGATGAGCTGATCCATCCCGAATCGCTGCCCGGCGCGCTTTCCCGGGCGGACTGCGTGGCCGTCTCCCTGCCGGGCACCGAGGCCACCCGCCGCATGCTGGACGGCGCGGCGTTTTCCGCAATGAAGGACGGCGCGGTGCTGCTGAATGTCGGGCGCGGGACGGTCGTGGATACCGAAGCGCTTTTGGCGGCGCTGCGAAGCGGGAAACTCTCCGGCGCGGCGCTGGACGTCACGGACCCGGAACCGCTCCCGGCGGACCACCCGCTCTGGCAGATGGAAAACGTGCTCGTCACGCCGCACGTTTCCGGCGGGTTCCATCTCAGGGAAACGCACGACCGGATCGTGCGGATCATGGCGGAGAATCTGCGGGCGTACCTTTCGGGGCGGCCGCTGAAGAATATCGTGGATATGCAGACGGGGTACCGCCGCCTGCCCGTGGAGGAATGATGGAGCGGGTCGTTTACCTGGACAACAGCGCGACGACGCGCGTCAGCGATGAGGCCGCGCGGACGGCCCTTCGCGTGATGACGGAGGTCTACGGAAACCCGTCTTCGCTGCACACGATGGGCGTGGAAGCGGAACGGGAGATGACCCGCGCGCGGGAGGCCGTCGCGGAGCGCATCGGCGCGGAGCCGGAGGAGATCTATTTCACCTCGGGCGGGACGGAGAGCGACAACCTCGCCGTCCTCGGGGCGGCATACGCGCGGCGGCGGACGGGAAACCGCATCGTGACGACGGAGATCGAGCATCCCGCAGTGGAAAACGCGATGCGGGCGCTCGAGCGGGACGGCTTCGAGGTCGTCCGCGTCGCGCCAGAGAAAGACGGCAACATCCCCGCCGAGCGGTTCGAATCGGCCATTGACGCGAAGACCGTGCTTGTCAGCGCGATGCATGTGAACAACGAGACCGGCGCGGTCCTTCCGATCCGGGAGGTCGCGGCGATCATAAAAAGGAAAAAAGCCCCGGCGCTCTTCCACACCGACGCGGTGCAGTCCTTCTGCAAGCACCCCATTTCCGTGAAGCGCATGGGCGTCGATCTGCTGAGTCTTTCGGGGCATAAGGTCCACGCGCCGAAGGGCGTCGGCGCGCTCTATGTCAAAAAGGGGACGCACCTTCTGCCCCGCGCGTTCGGCGGCGGGCAGGAAAAGGACCTGCGCCCCGGCACGGAGCCCGTGCCGCTGATCGCGGCGCTCGGCGCGGCAGTGCGCGGCGCCCCGCCGGAGCGGGAGACGCTCCCGAAGATCGAGGGACTGCACGGCGCGCTGCTCGAGGGACTTTCCGCGCTGCCCGAAGTCACGGCGCGGCCGGCGCCGGGCGGCTCGCCGTATATCCTGAACTTTTCCGCCGGGCGCGTCCGTGCGGAGACCCTGCTGCATTTTCTCGCGTCGCGCGGCGTTTTCGTCTCCACCGGTTCGGCCTGCGGCAAAGCGAAGCCGAGCCATGTGCTTTCCGCGATGGGCCTTCCGGCGGAGGAGATCCGCTCGGCGCTGCGCGTGAGCTTTTCCGCCGAGAACACGGAAGAGGACGTCGCCGCGCTGCTCGATGCGCTCCGGGCGGGCCTGCAGTCGCTCTCTCACACATAAAAACCAAGGGAAAGGATCGGTTCCTTTGCAGGAAGTCATATTGCTGAAACTCGGCGAGATCGTCCTAAAGGGGCTCAACCGCCGCACATTCGAGGACCGGCTCCTCAAAAATATCCGCCGCAGGCTCCAAAAGGCCGGGGCGTTTGACGTGCGCTCCATGCAGTCCACGGTCTACGTCACGCCGGAAGATGAAGACGCCGACCTCGACGGCGCGGAGGAGCGCCTCTCGAAGATCTTCGGCGTCGTCGGCATCGCGCGGGCGTGCGCCGCGGAAAAGAACATGGACGATATCCTCGCCGCCGCACCGGAATACCTCGCGGAGACGTTTTCTCAGATCCGCACCTTCAAGGTGGAATCGAAGCGCGCGGATAAGAAATTCCCGCTTAACTCCATGGAGATCTCCGCCGCGGTCGGCGGGGCGATCCTTTCGAGATTCCCGCGCCTGCGTGTCGATGTGCATCACCCGGACACGACGGTCCGCGTGGAGATCCGGGAGAACGCGGCGTACATCCACACCGCCCCAAAGCCCGGCGCAGGCGGCATCCCCGTCGGGACGGGCGGCAAAGCGGCGGTGCTCATCAGCGGCGGGCTGGACAGCCCGGTCGCCGCGTGGATGATGGCGCGGCGCGGCGTGGAACTGCTCGCGGTGCATTTCGCTTCGCCCCCGTACACGAGCGAGCGGGCGCACGAGAAGGTCGTGCGGCTCTTGAAGCGCGTCGGCGAATACGCCGGGCGCATCGAGATGGTCACGCTGCCGTTTACGAAGATCCAGGAGGAGATCCGAGATCATTGTCCCGAGGACCTGATGACGGTCATCATGCGGCGGTTCATGATGCGCGCGGCGAGCCGCGTCGCGCAGCGCGAGGACTGCGGCGCGCTCATCACCGGGGAGAGCCTCGGGCAGGTCGCGAGCCAGACGATGCAGGCCATCGCCTGCACGGACGACGCCGCGTCGCTGCCGGTGTTCCGGCCGCTGATCGGCACGGACAA
>CANRMW010000026.1 GCA_947631835.1 uncultured Clostridia bacterium
CCGCAGTCCCTCCGGCGCTGGAGACGCTTTTGCAGGACAAAGAACGCACGCTGCTGCTCGCGCTGCTCGTGCTCCTCGCGGGGGAAGAGACGGGCGCGGACCTGCTCTTCGCGCTGTTTTACCTGCTGATCTGAGCCGGCGTTCTTCTTCCCTATATTATAATACGGATCCGGGAAAAAAGAAAGCCCATACATAAAGATCCCGCCCTCTTTTTCGGAGAGCGGGAGTTTTTGTCAGGAAACGGTGCGCCGGGATCAGTGCAGGTGGATGGGCTCGCGCGGCTGGTTGAGCTGGCGCGCGCTCGAACGGCCCTCGGTCTTGATCTCGCCGGCGGCGATGAGGGAGCGCTTCGTGAGCGTCGGCCCGATGAGCTCGTAGACGAGCACGGAGAACAGCACGACGCTGCGGACCATCGCGCCGTCCGCGAGGGTGGCGGCCGTCACCGCCATGCCGAGCGCCACGCCGGCCTGCGGCAGCAGCGTGATGCCCAGGTGCTTCTGGATCGACGCGCTGCACTTCGTCATCCGGCAGCTCAGATACGCGCCGGAGATCTTGCCAGTGGAGCGGAAGATGATGTAGATGATGCCCACGAGCAGGACGAGCGGGTTCGAGAGGATCTTGAGGTCCAGCTCCGCGCCGGAGAGCACGAAGAACAGGATGTTCACCGGGCCGGTCCAGCGCTCCATGCGGTCCATCAGCTCTTCGGACGTCGGGCAGATGTTGCAGAAGATCGTGCCGGTCATCATGCAGACGAGGAGCAGCGAGAAGCCGATGTGCACCCCGGCGACGTCAAATTCCGACATCGAGATGCCGACCGTCAGCAGCACGAACGCGACGGAGAGCGACATGCGCTTCGAGCGCGAGTGGAAATACCGCTCGAGGAAGTTCAGGATGTACCCGGCGGCGACGCCGAGCAGGAGCGAGAGCACGATCTCGATGATCGGCTCGAGGATGATGGAGGTCACGCTGACGCGGCCGTCCTGCAGCGCCGTGGCGACGCCGAACGACACCGAGAACAGCACGAGGCCCACGGCGTCGTCGATGGCGACGACCATGAGGAGGAGCTTCGTGAGGGGGCCCGTCGCCTTATACTGGCGCACGACCATCAAGGTCGCCGCCGGGGCGGTGGCCGCTGCGATCGCGCCGAGCGTGATCGCAGCCGGGAGCGAGAGGACGTCCGGGGCG
Source organism: uncultured Clostridia bacterium (assembly GCA_947631835.1). GTDB lineage: Bacteria > Bacillota > Clostridia > Oscillospirales > Acutalibacteraceae > Hominenteromicrobium. Next base: position 1,186 of record CANRMW010000026.1, read on the forward strand.
ATGAAGTGCAGGATCACGAGGGCGATGTCCACGACGACCGTCGTGATGACCGCCTGCAGGATGCCGACGGTGATGGCCTGGCGGCCCATCGTTTTCAGCTCGCTGACGCGGAACTCGTTGCCGATCGCAAAGGCGATGAAGCCGAGCGCCACCTGCGTGATGATGCCGAGGCTCTCCACCTGCTCCAGAGAATTGAAGCCGATGCCGAACCAGCCGAGCGCGCCGATGCAGAACGGGCCGAGGAGCAGCCCGCCGATGAGGTAAGCCGTGACCGCGGGCAGATTGACGAGCTTCGCGAGGCGGGACATCAGAAGACCCGTGATCAGCGCAACGGCCAGACAAAGCAGGATTTGTTCCATTATGGGGTTCACTTTCTTTCGGTTTTTTCATGCACACGAGTATTCTAGCCCAATTCGCAAAATCCGTCAATGTCCATTTCAGAAGGATTTCAGGGGCATTTCGGGAAGAATTTAGAGGTTTTTTTCGGGGGCGGCGCGCGGTTTGGAGGGCGGCGGGAAATTTTCCGCGCGAAAAAGTTCTCGAACGTTTTTTCGCAAATGTCTGGACAAAGCCGGGGATCTGCGGTATAATAAAAGGACACAGATTTTCCCGCTTTTTGCCGTTTCCCCGGGGAGAGCCCGCCTTTTGGGGCGGCGCCCGGGGAAGACCATGGAGACCGAAATGGACAGCAGCGAAAAGAAAAAGGAATACGCGCCGGAGAAGATCCCGCGCCCGGGAGCCGGCCCTCGGCCGGACGCGCCGGCGGGCCTGCGAAAGCCGCGCCCCGAGCCAGAGAGAGACGGGCCGGTGTTCTATGAGATCGATTACTCCGCGTCTCCCGTGCCGGGCGTGGGGAAATTCGTGCGGCGTACCGAGCGTGTCGAGCCGCCCCGGCGCGACCCCGTGCGCCGGCGCTTCCTCGAGATGCGGGAGATCGCGCGGCAGTACCGGATGCCGTTTTCGGGCGGTTCCCTCTTTTACAGCCCGGGCGTGCAGCGGGAGAACGCGGAGATCTTTTATCGGCAGGCGCTCTTCATGCGGGAGTTTGAGGACGACTTCGACAAAGAATCGGAGTTTTCCTCCTACTTCCCGAATTACCAGATGATGGGCTACGACCAGCTGCGGACGTATTTCACATGGCGCACGCGCGTGCGGCGCGGCGACGTGCGGCCGACCTCGCTCTCCTACGCGTTTTTGTACCTCTACGAGCTGCTGCACAACGTCGGCGCGGCGGACCCCGCCGACGCGCTCGAAAAGCTCACATCGTTTTGGGAGACGTACCGCGCGTTCGACAGCACCGTGGACAAGTACGTCCTGCGGTGGCTCGCGGATTACCACATCTACTACACGCTCCCGCACACCTTCGCGGAATTTCTCTCGGCGCACCGTTTGACCGCCGCGTATGCCGACCTCGCGCGGCCGAAGACCGGCTTCGCGTTTTATCTCGCCCTTTCCGGCTACGACATGACGAGGTCTGTGTTCTTCGCCGGGGAAAACCGCGCGCTTTTGGAGGACGGCGCGGTCTTCGCGATGGAGCGCGTGCGGGAAACGCTCGCGGCGGCGGGGATCGAGCTGGACAGCCTGCTGTTCTGCCCGGCGAAGAAAGCCCCGACGTGGCGGCCGTTCCAAGGGGCGCTGTTCCACCCTTGGCTGCGGCAGCCGGACAGGACCGTCGTCTTTTCGGAAAAGGACGTCTACCTTTGCCGGGACAACGTGTGGACCCATTCGGCGGCGCTCGCCACGCGCAGGGGGCGTCGGCTCGTCGGCTATATCTTCCGGCAGACGGAAGCGGCGCTGCGGCGGCTGCGGCGGTACCGCAGCGCGCTGAAAGCCGATCTCAATGCGCTCGACCCGGAGACGCGCTCCGTTTTGGAGGCCGGCGGGGTCCGGCTGGGCGAGGTCGTGCGAAGCGCCGCCGAGGAATTTTACCGGGAGCGCACGAGGACCGTCGTCACGGTGGACGAGGCGTCGCTCTCGCGCATCCGCACGGACGCCGCCGCGACGCAGGAGGCGCTGACCGTGGAGACGGAAGAGGAAATGAACGCAGGCGGCGGGCCGCCTCCGCCGCCCGAAGCGCCCGCCGTGGAAGAAGCGCCGGAACCGGAACCGGTGCCCGCACAAGACGGATTTTCCGCTGTGTTTGCAACGGCGAAAGAAAGCGCCGGCGGCTGGGACGCGCTTTGGGACCTTATGGACGACACGGAGCGGCAGGCGCTCGCCGCGCTCGTTTCCGGCGGGACGCTCGAGCGCTTCGCCGCCGAAAAAGGGATCCTGCCCGAGCTTCTCGCGGAATCGGTCAATGAGAAGGCGATGGAGACGGTCGGGGACGGGCTGCTCGACGACGCGCTGGCCCTTTACCCGGACTACGAGGAACAAGTCAAAGGGATGATGAGATAAATGGCAAATCCGATACCCGCGCGCATCGCGAACGTGCTGATGACCGCGCTCAAAAGCGGCGTCGTGCCCCGGGTGGGGCTCGAATACATCACGGTGGGCAGAAGGCAGGAGATCGAGGCGATCCTGCGCGACATTGCGCTGATCGGCGAGGGCGGCGCGTCCTTCCGGTTCATCGTCGGGAAATACGGGAGCGGCAAGAGCTTCCTGCTCCAGACCGTGCGGAACTACGCCGCCGCGAGCGGGTTTGCCGTCATGGACGCGGACCTTTCGCCGGAGCGCCGCTTCGCAGGGACGAAGGGGCAGGGCCTCGCGACCTATAAGGAGCTGATCCGGAACCTCTCCGTGAAATCGAAGCCGGACGGCGGCGCGCTGCCCCTGATCCTCGAGCGGTGGATCGCGGGCATCCAGACCGCGGTGAAGGCGGAGACGGGCGCGGAGGGAGAAGCCTTTGACCGGCTGGTCGAGCAGCGCATCTACGCCGTCGCCGGAAGCCTCGAGGGGATGGTGAACGGGTTCGAGTTCGCGAAGGCCGTCGCGCTCTACTGGAAGGCGTACCGGGAGGACGATCCGGCGCTCAAATCCATGGTGCTGCGCTGGTTTCGGGGAGAATACCCGACGCGGACCGAATCGAAGCGCGACCTTGGGATCAACTTCATCGTCACCGACGAGACGTGGTACGATTTCTTAAAGCTGTTTGCCGCGTTCCTCTCCGGCGCGGGGTACAAGGGCCTGCTCGTGCTCATCGACGAGCTCGTCAACCTCTTCAAGATCCCCAATTCGATCACGCGCCAGAACAATTACGAAAAGATCCTCACGATGTATAACGATGTATTACAGGGCAAGGCGCAGCACATCGGCTTTTTGATGGGCGGCACGCCCCAGTGCATCGAGGACCGGTACAAGGGGCTGTTCAGCTACGAGGCGCTGCGCTCGCGGCTGCAGGAGGGGCATTTTTCGGGCGACACGTTCAAGGACCTCTCTGCGCCGATCATCCGGCTGCAGATGCTCTCGCAGGAGGAGATGTACATCCTCATCGAAAAGCTCCGCGACATCCACGCCGGGCTCTATCACTACGCGCCGACGCTCGGGCGGGAGAAGCTGCTCTACTTTCTGACGGTCGAATACAACCGCGTGGGCGCGGACACGCACATCACGCCCCGGGAGATTATCCGGGACTTCATCGAGCTCGCGAACATCCTCTTCCAGAACCCCGAAACGGACATGAAGGCGCTGCTGCAGAGCAACAGCTTCGAGATGGCGCGCGGGGGCCTTTCCGACGAGGAGATCCACGAGGAATTTCAGGAATTTGAGGTGTAGGCCATGGACGCGTTCAACCGGCTCGCGCCGTTCATCCAGGAATTTATCTATCAAAACGGGTGGGAGGAGCTGCACGCCAACCAGGTCGCGGCGTGCGAGGCGATCTTCGACACGGACAGGAACCTCCTGCTCTCCTCCGGCACCGCGTCCGGCAAGACCGAGGCCGCGTTCCTGCCGGTGCTGACGGACCTCTGGGAAAACCCGTCCTCGTCCGTCGGCGTGCTGTACGTCTCGCCGCTCAAGGCGCTCATCAACGACCAGTTCAAGCGCCTCGACCGCCTGCTGCTCTCCTCCGGCATCCCGGTGACGAAATGGCACGGGGACGCCTCCGTCACGCAGAAAACGAAGCTCCTGAAACACCCCGCGGGCGTTCTGCAGATCACGCCGGAATCGCTCGAAAGCCTCCTCACGAATAAGCGCGGCGACGCGCTGAAGCTCTTTTCCGATCTGCGGTACGTCATCATCGACGAGGTGCACCATTTCATGCGGGACGCGCGCGGCATCCAGCTCCTCTGCGTGCTCGAGCGGCTGCAGAAGCTCACCGGCGTCACGCCCCGGCGCGTCGGGCTCTCCGCGACGCTCGGCGACGTCTCGCTCGCGGAGCGCTGGCTGAATACCGGCACCGGGCGGGAATGCGTCTCGCCGATCACGGACGAGGGCAAAAAGCGCGTCGGGCTGCATGTGGAGCGCTTTGTCAATTACGCGGACACCCGCGACATCGACGAGGACCACAGCCTCCTTTCGCAGGGCGCCGGGACCCGCGAGGAGTACGAATATCTTTTCCGGAACACGCTCGACCGGAAGACCATCATCTTCACGAACAGCCGTGAGGAAACGGAATACGTCATCGCGAACCTGAGGGAGATCGCGCTTCGGCGCAAGGCGCCGGACGTCTACCGGGTCCACCACGGCAACGTCTCCGCGCTGCTGCGCGAGAGCACCGAGGAGGAGATGCGCGACGACGGCGCGAAAATCGTCACCGGCGCGACCGTGACGCTCGAACTCGGCATCGACATCGGCTCGCTCGACCAGGTCGTGCAGATCGGGACGCCCGCGAACGTCGCGAGCTTTGCCCAGCGGCTCGGCCGCTGCGGGCGGCGCGGGCAGATCCCGCGGCTGCTCTTCACGTTTGTGGAGGACCTTCGCGTCCACGCGGACGACACGCTCGGGCCGGTCAACTGGGACTTCATCCGCCTGATTGCGATCATCGAGCTGTACCTCAGGGCGCATTGGATCGAGCCGATCCCCCCGCTGCTCCACCCGTACAATCTGCTCTACCACCAGACGATGAGCCATCTGAAAAGCGCGGGCGAGCTCTCCCCGGCGGCGCTCGCGCAGGATATCCTCATGCTCGGGAGCTTTCGCGACATTTCCCAGGCGGACTATAAGGCCCTGCTCTCCTATATGCTGGAGGAGGACCAGCTCCAGCGGACCGAGCGCGGCGGGCTCATCATCGGGCGGGAGGGCGAAAAGGTCGTCAACAGCTACAAGTTCCTGACGGCCTTCCTCGCGTCGGAATACCTGCTCGTCAAGGACGAGAACCGCACCATCGGCACGGTGGACAAGGTCTACCCCGTGGGGATGCGCTTTGCGCTGGCGGGTCTCGCCTGGGAGACCGTGGACGTGAACGTCAAGTCGAAGGTCATTTTCGTCAAGCGCGTGCCGGGCATTTCCGTCGTCGATTGGGACGTCGATTTCGACAGCGAGCTCCACACCGTGCTCGTGCGCAAGATCCGGAGCATCCTCCAAAGCGAGGAGCAGTTCCCGTATCTCAGCGAGAGCTGCGCGGACCGCCTCGCGGAGATCCGGTACATCACGCGGGGAAGCGGCGTGCTCGAAAACCTTGTGACGCCGCTCTCGGACCGGAAATACGCGGTCTTCCCGTGGGTCGGCACGCGGCAGCTCACCACGCTGCACTACGCGCTTCTCGCGCGCGGCGTGCGGAGCAAGATGCCCTGGCCGCTCTGCGTGTACCTCGAGGTGCTCTTTGACGGCGCCGCCGAGGAGCTCGAGGAGATCATCCGGGAGATTTTGGACGCGCCGTTCGACCCGGACGCGCTGCCGCTCCCGGAGGACGTGCAGATCCGGGGAAAGTACAATGAATTTGTCCCGAAACCGCTCCTGCGCAAGCAGTACATCGAGGATTTCCTCGATTTCGAAGGGCTTCGCGACGCGATGCGGGAAGACGGAAAAGGATAAATAAAAAGGGACCGGCGTGCGCCTCATTTTGCGGGAGGCGCATGCCGGTCCGATCTTTTTTTGTTCAAGCGCTGCGTCAAACGAAAGAACCCTGTTTCCAGGCGGCGGATCAGCCGCGCATCAGCTTGACCATAACGGCCTTCTGCGCGTGGAGGCGGTTCTCCGCCTCTTCGAAGATCGGCCCGGCGTTCGCCTCAAAGACCTCTTCGGTGATCTCCTCCCCGCGGTGGGCGGGCAGGCAGTGCTGCACGATGGCGTCGGGCTTCGCGGCGGCCATGATCTTCGCATCGACACAGTAGCCCTTGAACGCCCTTTCGCGCGCGGCGCGTTCCTCCTCCTGGCCCATGGAAGTCCACACGTCCGTGATGACGACGTCCGCGTCCTTCGCGGCCGTCATCGGGTCGTCGGTCATCGTGAAGCAGCCGTACTGCGCGGCGAAGTCCAAGACCTCCTTCGCGGGGCGGTAGCCCTCGGGGCACGCGACGGAGACCGCCATGCCGACCTTGAGTCCGCCGACGATCAGGGAGTTCATCATGTTGTTGCCGTCGCCGATGAAGCACATCTTCAACCCGTCGAACGAGCCCTTGTATTCCCGAATGGTCATCAGGTCCGCGAGGATCTGGCAAGGGTGGCAGAAATCGGTGAGCCCGTTGATGACCGGCACCGAGCCGTATTTCGCGAGGTCCTCGACCTCCTGCTGCGCGAACGTGCGGATCATGATCCCGTCCACATACCGCGAGAGCACACGCGCCGTGTCCTGCACCGGCTCGCCGCGCCCGATCTGCGAGCCCTCGCTCGCGAGCACGACGGCGTAGCCGCCGAGCTGGTTGATGCCCACCTCGAACGACACGCGCGTGCGCGTCGAGGATTTTTCAAAGATCATGCCGAGCGCCTTGCCCTTGAGCAGCGGGTGCTCGATGCCGTGCTTCGTCTCGTATTTCAGTTGGTCGGCCAGATTCAGAATGTCGATGATCTCTTCCTTGCTCAGATCGAGCAGTCTCAGTAAATGTTTCATGTTATCCTCCTCTCTTCCTTTTCTTGAAAGAAAAGGAAGCAAAAGAACTTTAAGTCGCGTCCCGCGCGCTTACTGTTTCCGTGTCAACTTCCGCTCAACCCGCGCCAAAGGTGCTGCGCTGAACGTTGGCGTTCTCCCGGTTTCCCGATAGCTTCTGTAGGGCAACGACAAAAGTTTCACCCGCTTTTTCAAAGTCGGCCGAAGGCCGGTTCGCGGTCTACCTTTTCTGAAGAAAAGGTAGACGAAAAGACTTTTGCGTCACGCCGGTCGCGGCCAAAGGCCGGTTCATCACGTTGGTCGTTCGCTCCGCTCACTTCGCCAGTGGCTCCGGTAAGCATTCCTCCGCGCCATGCACCGATTATGTGTGTTGCATTTGCTTTCGTTCTTTGCGAACCAGCGTAGAGCAGATGAAAGCGGCTCCACCGCCCGCGCCGGAGGCAAAGCCTCTTTCGTCACGCCGGTCATTCGCTCCGCTCACTTCGCCAGTGATTCCGGAAAGCATTCCTCCGCGCCATAAACCATGCTCTTGTGGGGAACTTGTTTGCAAGTCCCCGCAAGCCAGCGTGAAGCAAACGTCAAAGTCTTTCGGGCGCCTTTCTTCAGAAAGGCGCGACCTTGGCGCGACCTTCGCCCCTCGGCGCGGCCTTAACGAATGACGTTTTCGAAGATCGCGAGACCCGCGTCGATGCCGGCCTTCGTGATGGTGAGCGGCGGGAGGAAGCGCACGGCCTCCTTCGCGGTCAGGACCAGAAGCCCGTTTTCCGCGCATTTTTCCTGCACGCTGTGGGCGTCCTGCCCCTTGACGAGGATCCCGAGCATCAAACCGCGCCCGCGCACGAGCTCCACGTTCGGCATGGCGCGGAGTTTTTCGGCCATGTACGCGCCCTTCTCGCGGACCTCCTGGAGGAACTCCGGCCGGCTCACGCGGCGCACCACTTCCAGCGCGCCGGCGGAGGCGACGGGGTTGCTGCCGAAGGTCGTGCCGTTCATGCCGGGCGAGAAAATGTCCCGCAGCGGCGCGGCGACGAGGCACGCCGCCATGGGCAGACCGCCCGCAAGCCCCTTCGCCGTCGTCACGACGTCCGGCTGGATGCCCGCGCCCTGGTAGCTGTAAAAATCGCCGGTCCGCCCGACGCCGGCCTGCACCTCGTCGAGCATCAGGAGCACGCCCTTTTCGTCGCACAGTCTGCGCACGTCTTTGAGGTACGCGCCGTCCATCGGCACGACGCCGCCCTCGCCCTGCACGGTCTCGAGCAGCACGGCGCAGACGCTTTCGTCGATCGCGTTTTCGAGCGCCGAAAGGTCGTTCCCCGGCACATGGACGAAGCCCTCCGTCAGCGGGCGGAACAGCTCGTGGAAGCCGGGCTGGCCGGTCGCGGCGAGCGTGGTCAGCGTGCGCCCGTGGAAGGAATTTTCGAGCGTCACGATGACGTTCGCGCCTTTCTTTTCCCCGAATTTCCGCGCGACCTTGATCGCGCACTCGTTCGCTTCGGCGCCGCTGTTCACAAAGAACGCCCGCGCCATCCCCGCCGCTTCGCAGAGCGCTTTCGCGAGCTCGGCGTTCACGGGGGAAACGTAATAGTTTGAAACGTGCTGGATCTTCGCGGCCTGTTCCGTGACGGCCTTTACCCAGCCCGGGTCGCTGTATCCCAGCGCGTTCACGCCGATGCCCGCCGTGAAATCGTAGTAATGCTTCCCGTCCACGTCCCAGAGCTCTTCGTTTTTGCCGTGATCCGGCACAACAGGCATCCTGCCGTAAGTATGCAGGACATATTCGCTGTCCAGCGCAAGATAATCCGCAGAAATCATATCTGCCTGCACCCCTTTCCTGAAATCAGTAGAACATGGTGCCGATGCCCTCGTCGGTGAACAGCTCGACAAGGATCGAATGCGGCGTGCGGCCGTCGATGATGTGCGCGCGCTCCACGCCGCGCCGGACCGCCTCCACGCAGCAGTCGATCTTCGGGATCATGCCGCCGCTGATGACGCCTTCCCGTTTGAGCTTCGGCACGTCGCTCACGGTCACGACCGGGATCAGCGAGGATTCGTCGTCCTTGTCCCGGAGCAGCCCGACGACGTCCGTCATGAGGATCAGCTTCCTCGCCTTCAGAGAAGCGGCGATCCGCGCCGCGGCGACGTCCGCGTTGATGTTGTACACCTCGCCGTGATACCCCGCCGCGACGGTGGAGACCACGGGGATATAGCCCGCGCTGAGCGAATCCTCGAGGATCTTCGCGTTCACGTCGCGGATCTCTCCGACGAACCCGAGGTCCTCGGCGGCGGGGAGCTTGTCGGCCTTGAGGAGCGAGCCGTCCAGCCCGCACAGGCCGATCGCCTTGCCGCCCTTGTCTTCGAGAAGCTGCACGAGGTCCTTGTTGACCTTCCCGGCGAGCACCTGCTGTACGATCTCCACGGTCTCCGCATCGGTATACCGCATCCCGCCGATGAATTTGCTCTCCTTGCCGATCTTCTTGAGCATCGCATTGATCTCCGGCCCGCCGCCGTGGACCAGCACCACCTGGATGCTGACGAGCTGCATCAGGATGATGTCGTTCATCACGGCTTCCTTGAGCGCGTCGTCGATCATGGCGTTGCCGCCGTATTTGACGACGATCGTCTCCCCGGAGAGTTTCTTGATGTACGGCATCGCCTGCACGAGGACGTGGGCGCGGTCGGAATTTGAGATCTTGATGTGTTTTTCTGTCGTCATGTGCGGTAATCTCCGTTGATCTTCACATAGTCATACGTCAGGTCGCAGCCGAAAGCCTCCGCCTCGCCCGCGCCGCTGTGCAGCTCCACCGCGACGGTGATCTCCTTCGCGTGGAGAACCTTCGCCGCGAGCGCCTCGTCAAACGCCAGCCCGAGCCCGTCCCTGCAGACGAGCAGGCTCCCGTTTTCGCTTTCGAACGTCACGTCGATCTTTTCCGGGTCGAGATCCGCGCCGGAATAGCCTGCGGCGCAGAGCACGCGCCCGCAGTTCGCGTCCTCGCCGAACATCGCCGCCTTCACGAGCGCTGAGGAGATCACCGACCGCGCGACCTTCCGCGCGTCTTCCTCCGTCTTCGCGCCGGTGACGCGCCCGACGAGCAGCTTCGTCGCGCCCTCACCGTCGGCCGCCATGCGCTTCGCGAGCGCCCGGCACACGGCGGTGAGCGCGTCCGTGAACGCGTCGAGGTCCGCGCCCGCCCCTGTGATCTCCGCGTTTTCGCCCATGCCGTTCGCGAGGACCACGAGCGTGTCGTTCGTCGAGGTGTCGCCGTCCACCGAGATCATGTTGAATGTTTTGTCGGCGGCCGTCCGCACGGCCTTTTGGATCATCCCGGCGGAGACGGCGCAGTCCGTCGTCACGAAGCAGAGCATCGTGCCCATGTTCGGGTGGATCATGCCGCTGCCCTTCGAGATGCCGCCGATGCGCACGGTCTTCCCGCCGATCTCCGTCTCGACCGCGACCTCCTTCACGGCGGTGTCGGTCGTCATGATGGCGTTGGCCGCGTCGAACGACCCGGTCCGCGAGAGCGTCTTCGCGAGCGCTCCCGCCGCGTTTTCGATCGGCTCGATCGGGAGCACCTGCCCGATGACGCCCGTCGAGGCGACGACGACGTCCGCCGGATCGACACCCAGCACGCCGCCCGCGATCTCGCACATCCGCTCGGCCTTTTCCATGCCGTCCGCGTTGCACGCGTTCGCGATGCCGCTGTTCGCGATGACCGCCTGCGCGCGGCCGTCCTTCAGGTGCTCCATCGAGACGTACACCGGCGCGCTCTTTACGAGGTTCCGCGTGAAAACGCCCGCCGCTGCGCATATTTTCTCGCTGAAGATCATTGCGAGATCGGGCTTCGTCTTGTTTTTCCGTATCCCGGAGTGGATCCCCGCCGCGAGGAACCCCTTCGCGGCGGTCACCCCGCCTTCGATAAATTTCATATATCCTCCTTCCTTACTTTTCTTGAAAGAAAAGTAAGCAAAAGAACTTTTAATTCGCGTCGGTCGCGTGTGTAAACACACGCGACCGGCGTGTTTGGGAAGCTTTGCCCCGCGCCAGATGTTGATTTCGTTTGGTGAACTTGCTTCCGTTCCCCGCAAGCCGGCGTAGGGCAAACATCGCCGCACCGCAGGTGCCGACACGGGCGATGCCCGCGTCGTCGGCGAAACTATCGGTGGAGCGGCACGCCAAAAAATCCCCTCTTGTTCTCGGTCGAGCCACGATAAAGTTTTTCGGGCGCCTTTTTTCAAAAAGGCGCGACCTTCGCTCTTGACCTTGGGCCCTTAAAAGGCGGGGGGGACCTGCAGCAGGCCGGTGGTCTCGTCGAGGCCGAAGATCAGGTTCATGTTCTGGATGGCCTGCCCGGCCGCGCCCTTGACCATGTTGTCGAGCGCGGAGATGGCGATGAACGTGCCGGTGCGCGTGTCCACAAAGAGGGAGACGTCGCAGAAGTTCGTGTATTTCACGTTGTGGATGTCGGCGCTCCTGCCCGGCTTCAGCAGCCGGACGAACGTCTCGTCCCCGTAGCGCGCCTCGTATGCTGCGCGGAGCATCTCCTCGGTGACGCCGGGTTTGAGCCGCGCGTAGCACGTCGCGAGGATGCCGCGGTTCACGGGCAGCAGATGCGGCACGAAGGTGATCTTCACGGGTGCGCCGTGGATCTTCGAGAGCGTCTGCTCGATCTCCGGCGTGTGGCGGTGGTTCGCGACCTTATACGCTGAAAGGCCCTCGTTCAGCTCCGGGAAATGGCTGTTCTGGGCGGGCTTTCTGCCCGCGCCGGTCACGCCGCTCTTGCAGTCCGCGATGATCCCCTCCGCTTCGATATAGCCCTTTTCGAGCGCGGGCACGAGCGCGAGCGGCACCACCGTCGTGTAGCAGCCGGGATTCGCGACGAGCTTCGTCGTTTTGATCTTCTCGCGGAACAGCTCCGGCAGGCCGTAGACCGCCTGCCCGTGGAGCGATTTGTCCTTAAACTCCCCGCCGTACCATTCATGATATTCGGCCTCGCTCTCGAGACGGAAGTCCGCGCCGAGGTCGATGAATGCCTTGCCCTTTTCCATGCACTCCTCGGCGAGGTCCTGCGAGAGCCCGTGCGGGAGCGCCGCGAAGATCACGTCGCTCTTCTCCACGACGTCCGCCTGCGTCTCGCAGACGAGGTCGCACATCCCGAGGTACGCGGGGTACACGTCGGAGAGCGCCTGCCCCTCAAAGCTGACAGAGCTGATCGCCGCGAGCCGCGCCGCAGGGTGCCCGTACAGCAGCCGGCAGAGCTCCGCCCCGGCGTAGCCGGTCGCGCCGACGACGCCCACCCGGATGATCCGATCGTTTTCCATATCCTTCGGTTCCCTTCTTTTCAAAAACTCAAAGCGTCTCGAGGACGGCCCGCGCGGCCTTCACGGCGGCGAGGACGTTTTCCGGCGCCGGCCCGCCTTGGACTTTGCGGTCGTTGACGCATTTTTCGAGGTTGATCGCCTCGAACACGCCCTCATCGAACGATGCGCAGACCGCCTGATATTCGGAGAGCGGCAGCGTCTCGAGCGTCAGGCCCTTTTCGATGCACTTCGCGACGAGCGTCCCGGTGATCTTGTACGCGTCCCGAAACGGCACGCCCTTTGCCGAGACGAGATAGTCGGCGCAGTCCGTCGCGTTGATGAAGCCCTTCGCGGCGGCGGCGCGCATATTTTCGCGCAGGACCGTCATCGTCGAGAGCATCGGCACGAGCGGCGTGAGGCAGAGCGAGAGCGTATCCACCGCGTCGAACACGGCCTCCTTGTCCTCCTGCATATCCTTGTTATATGCGAGCGGCAGACCCTTCATCATCGTGAGCAGCGCCGTTACGTCGCCGAAAACGCGCCCGCTCTTGCCGCGGATGAGCTCCGCGAGGTCGGGGTTCTTCTTCTGCGGCATGATGCTCGAGCCCGTCGAGAACGCGTCGTCCAGCTCGATGAACTTGAACTCCCACGAGCACCAGAGCACGAGCTCCTCCGAGAGCCGGGAGAGGTGCACCATGCAGATCGCGCAGGCGGAGGCGATCTCCGCGCAGAAGTCGCGGTCCGCCACACCGTCGAGGCTGTTTCGCGTCACGCCGGAGAGCCCGAGCAGTTCCGCCGTCATCTCCCGGTCGAGCGGGTAGGTCGTCCCGGCGAGCGCGCCGGAGCCGAGCGGCGAGACGTCCATACGGCGCACGGCGTCGGAGAGCCGGTCGATGTCCCGCAGGACCATCTCCGCGTAGGCCATTAGATGGTGGCCGAAGGTCACGGGCTGCGCGCGCTGCATGTGCGTGTAGCCGGGCATCACGGCGTCGGCGTGCTTTTCCGCGAGGTCGAGCAGCACGGCGAGCAGCTCCTTGAGCTGCGTTTTCAGCCCGGCGCACCGCTTTTTGAGGTACAGCCGCACGTCGAGCGCGACCTGGTCGTTCCGGCTGCGCGCGGTGTGCAGCCGCTTGCCCGCGTCGCCGATGCGCGCGGTGAGCACCTGCTCCACGAACGTGTGGATGTCCTCGGCGTCCGGGTCGATCGCAAGCGCCCCGCTTTCGAGGTCCGCCGCGATGGTCCTGAGACCCGCGACGATCTTTTCGCTTTCGCTCTCTGCGATGATCCCGCATTTTCCGAGCATCTCCGCGTGGGCGATGCTGCCCTCGATGTCCTCCTGCGCCATGCGGCTGTCGATGGAGATCGAGGAGTTAAAGTCGTTCGTCTTGGGATCGGCTTCTTTCTGAAACCTTCCGGTCCACAGCTTCATGATTCCATGCTCGCTTTCATCCAGTCTAAAAACGCTTCCAGATACCCGTTCATGTGCGCGAACACCGAGGGCGCGAACGCGCCGGCGTCCCGCATCTTCCACAGCTCGTCGAGCGCGATCCACTTCGCGCCGTCCGTCTCTCCGGGCTGCAGGCGGACGTCCTTCGCGTCGAACCGCGCCTGCACGCCGTAGTTCAGCCCGATGTACGGCCAGTGCGGTTCGGCCTTTCCGAGGAGCCGCACGTCTTCGCGCCGCACGGCGATCCCCGTCTCTTCGAAGAGTTCGCGCAGCACGGCGTCTTCCGGGTCCTCCCCGGCGCGCACATGGCCGCCGGTGTTCTCCCATTTCCCGGGCGCGTAGGGCTTTTCCCGCGCCCGCCGCGTGACGAAAAGGTTTCCCTTCCCGTCCGTCACCCAGATCCCGACGGCGAGCCGGTATTCCTCGGCGGAAAGCAGCGCGTTCCGGTCCCGGACGGCGCCGGTCGGGTTCCCGTTCACGTCAAAGATGTCGATCAGTTCCACGCGGCTCTTCCCTCCGAAAAGTCCGAAAAGGGCAAGCGCCGCCTGCCCTTTTTGAAAAACGGTCTCCGGTCTGTTTATTTGCCCGCCTTTTCCTTCATCTTCGCCTGCACCTTGAGCGGCAGCCCAAAGAGGTTGATGAAGCCCGCGGAATCCTTCTGGTCATAGACCTCGTCCTCGTCGAACGTCGCGATGTCCGCGTCGTAGAGGGAATACGGGGAGGTCACGCCCGCGTCGATGATGTTGCCCTTGTAGAGCTTCAGCTTCACGTCGCCGGTGACGGTCTGCTGCGTGGTCTCGACAAACGCCGAGATCGCCTCGCGCAGCGGCGTGAACCACTGGCCGTAATAGACGAGCTCCGCGAATTTCAGCGCGACCTGCTGCTTGTAGTGGTAGGTGTCGCGGTCGAGGGTGAGCTCCTCGAGCTTGTTGTGCGCGTGATAGAGGATCGTGCCGCCGGGGGTCTCATAGACGCCGCGGCTCTTCATGCCGACGAGCCGGTTCTCCACGATGTCCGCGAGGCCGATGCCGTTCTTGCCGCCGAGCTCGTTCAGCTTCTCCACGATCCCGACGCCCGTCATCTCCACGCCGTCGATGGAGGTGGGCTTGCCCTTTTCAAAGTGGATCGTCAGGTATGTCGGCTCGTCCGGCGCCTGCTCCGGCGCGACGCCGAGCTCGAGGAAGCCGGGCTTCGTGTACTGCGGCTCGTTCGCCGGGTTCTCGAGGTCGAGGCCCTCGTGCGAGAGGTGCCAGAGGTTCTTGTCCTTGGAATAGTTGGTCTCGCGGCTGATGCGCAGCGGGATGTTGTGCGCCTCGGCGTAATCGATCTCCTCGTCTCTCGACTTGATCTTCCACTCACGCCACGGCGCGATGATCTTCATGTCCGGCGCGAACGCCTTGATCGCAAGCTCGAACCGCACCTGGTCGTTGCCCTTGCCGGTGCAGCCGTGGCAGATGGCGTCCGCGCCCTCTTTCTTCGCGATCTCCACGATGCGCTTTGCGATGATCGGCCGCGCGAACGACGTGCCGAGCAGGTATTTGTTTTCATACACCGCGCCCGCCGCGACCGTCGGGAACACATAGTCCTGCACAAATTCTTCCTTCAGATCCTCGATGTAGAGCTTCGAAGCGCCGGTTTTCAGCGCCTTTTCCTCCAGCCCGTCGAGCTCGGTCCCCTGCCCGACGTCGCCGGAGACCGCGATGACCTCGCAGCCGTTGTAATTTTCCTTCAGCCACGGGATGATGATCGATGTGTCCAGACCGCCCGAATACGCCAGAACGACCTTTTTGATTTCCTTCGCCATAATGTATATCCTTTCTCCCGCCGTGAAAGACGGGTCTATGGTCCTGCCGATTTTGATACAAACAGTAACTTTTCAATCTTGCTGCGCAAGATTTGTTTCATTTATTGTCATTCAATTTCTAAAGATTCAACAGGGAAGTTCCATCGTTGATATTGTGCATGATTTCTTGAGCAATCCGCTTGATTCAATAATGGGGGTTATTCTATTTTCATCAGCATGGCATTCTACGCACATTTCGTTTTCCTGCTTCAAAACCCGATTCATTGTTTCGCAAGCCATTCTTCCTTCGTTATGGCATTTACATGACCTGTACGTTTCTCGCGCATCCGCGGAACATCAACATCCTCGGTAGTCCACTGAAACTGAAAGCCGACCTTTTCCTGAACCCGCTTTGACTTCGTGTTGCCTTCATAGTAGCCG
>CANRMW010000027.1 GCA_947631835.1 uncultured Clostridia bacterium
CGCGACGGTGTGCTCGCGCGCCCAGTCGTTCGTCATCTGCGTCGGGGTGTGCTTCGAGCCGGAATAGGTGATGTCCGCCCAGATCTCGTCGCTGATCACGAAGCAGTCGTTCGCCTCGAAGACCTCCATGGCCTTTTCGAGCTCCCAGCGCTCCCACACGCGGCCGGTCGGGTTGTGCGGCGAGCAGAAGATGACCGTGTGGATGTTGTTCGCCTTGATCTTGGCGTCCATATCCTCGAAATCCATGCGGTAGACGCCGTTTTCGTCCTTTTTCAGCTCGCTGTGCACGGAGACGCGGCCCAGCCCATCGACGTCCATCGAGAAGCCGACGTAGGTCGGGCTGTGGAGCAGGACCCGGTCGCCGGGCTGCGTCAGGACTTGGATCGCGCTGGTCACGCAGCCGTGAACGCCGTTCTCGTAGCCGATGGCCTCTTTGGTCAGGCCCGTCACGCCGAAGTGCGTCTCGTGCCAGTGGATGATCGAGTCGAAATATTCCTGCCGGGTGGGGAAATAACCGAACAGCGGGTGCTCCAGCCGCTTGCGGACCGCGTCCGTCACGCTGGGGCTGGTCGCGAAGTTCATGTCCGCGACCCACATGGGGATGAAGTCAAAACCCTCTTTCGGGGCGTCCGGCTCGCCGCCCCAGACACGGTGTCCGGCGCTGTCGATGGCGCTCGCATCCATGCCGCGGCGGTCGATGATGGAGGTAAAGTCGTATTTCATGCAGAATCTTTCCTTTCGCGTTTGATCTCGGGAAACTCCCGAGGCGCTCTGTTTCGGCCGGGGCCGCACGGCCCCTTTCGAACATTATACCGCATTTTTAAAGCTATTTCAACACAAACGGCGGACAATTTGTAAAATGTCCCCGTTTTGGCGGGGTTTACGGCGCAAAAAGGGCGCGGGCCGGAGGATCCCGGTCCGCGCCCTTCGGCTTGCGTGGATACGGTCACGCGCCGGCGGGCCCTTCGAGCGCCTTCTGCTGCGCCTCGAACTGCAGCGAATAGAGCTGGTAGTACCGGCCGCGCAGCTTCAAAAGCTCCTGGTGCGTGCCCTGCTCGCGGATCACGCCGTGCGAGAGCAAGATAATGTTGTCCGCGTGCTGGATGGTGGAGAGGCGGTGCGCGACGATCAGCATCGTGCCGATGCTCTTCATCTTTTCGAGCGATTCCTGGATGAGGATCTCGGTCTCGGTGTCGATGTTCGCGGTGGCTTCGTCAAGGATCATCACGGAGGGCTTGTGGATGATCGTGCGGGCAAAACTCAGAAGTTGGCGCTGCCCGGCGGAGAAGTTGTTGCCGCGCTCGCGCACGACCTCGTCGAGGCCGCCCTCCAGACGGTCGATGAAGTGATCGGCGTTCACATACCGGCAGGCCTCCCAGATCTCGTCATCCGAGAAGCCGTCCTCGCGCAGGACGATGTTGCTGCGGATGGTGCCGGAGAAGAGGAACACGTCCTGCAGCATTTGGCCGAAATGACGGCGCAGCGAAGCGACCTTGATGTGCCGGATGTCCACGCCGTCCACGAGGATCTGGCCCTTCTGGATGTCGTAGTTGCGGCAGATGAGCGAGAGGATCGTCGTTTTGCCCGCGCCCGTCGAGCCGACGAACGCGACGGTCTGCTTCGGGTAGACGTGGAACGAAACGCCTTTCAGGACCCATTCGCCGGGGTTATAGGCGAACCAAACGTCCTTAAATTCGATCTCGCCGCGGATCTCGGGCATCTCGACGGCGTCCGGCTCATCGATGAGCTCCGGGACCATGTCGAGCACGGAGAAGATCTTTTCCGCGGAGGCGAACGCCGACTGGAGCATATTGAACTGTTCGGCGAGCGTCTGGATCGGGTTGAAGAATTTCGAGATGTAGCTGTAGAACGAGACGAGCACGCTGCTCGTGATGACCTGTCCCATGAAATCCACGTTCCGGATCACGCCGCGCCCGGCAAGATACAGCAGGCACATGACGGAGGAGATGTAGATCATGTAGACCATCGGGCGGAAGATGCCGAAGACGAGCGTCTGTTCCTGCTTCGCCTTTTTCAGCCGGTTGCTGCGCTCGAGGAAGTCCCGCATCTTCGCCTCCTCGCGGTTGAAGATCTGCGTGATCTTGATGCCGGAGAGGTTTTCGGAGAGGTAGGTGTTGATGTCGGTGGTGGCGTCCTTCACGCGGCGGAAGATCCGGCGGGTGAACTTGCGGAAGATCACCGTGAAGAGCACGAGGAACGGGATGAAGCAGAGGATCATCAGCGTGAGCATATAGTTGAGGAGCAGCATCGCGCCGAGCACGCCGACGATCATGAAGATGTTGCGGACCATGTTCACGAAGATGTTCGTGAACATCATGGAGATGGCGTTCGTGTCGTTCGTCACGCGCGTGACGAGCTTGCCCACGGGGATCTGGTTGAGCTGGTTGTGGGAGAGGCTCTCGATGTGCGTGAAGACGTCCATGCGCAGGGCCGAGAGGATCTTCTGCCCGGTCTTCTGCAGGATGATGGACTGGAAATAGGTGCACACCATCGAGACGATGAGCAGCGCCGCATAGAAGCCGACGCGGATATAAAGCGCGGAGAGCGGGAAGTCCCCCGCGACGAGCTCCACGATGTCTCCCATGATGAGCGGGCTGATGAGGTCGTATGCGATGGAGACCACCATGATGCAGAGCACGATGAGGAAGGACTTCCAGTGCGGCACGGCGTATTTCACCATGCGGCGCAGGATCTCGCCGTCCGGCACGTTGCGGTCGAAGCCGATGGCTTCCTTCTTGTTTTTGATGCCCGCGTAAGCGAGGATGAACAGAACGGCGAAGACGCCGATGATGGCGCCGACGATCAGGATCGGCAGATACTCACGCATTGAGGGCGCCCCCTTCCTCTTCGAGGTGCTGGAGGTCTACCATGTGCCGGTAGGCCGGGCAGGTCTCATAGAGCTCGCTGTGCGGGCCGACGGCCTGCAGCTCGCCGTCCTCGATATAGATGATCTTGTCCATCTGCTCGATGGTCGAGATGCGGTGCGCGATGAGGATCGTGGTGCGCCCCGCGCGGGTGTTCCGAAGGTTCTCCAGGATGACCTTTTCGGTCTTCGTATCGACCGCGGAGACGGAGTCGTCCAAGATGAGGATCGGCGCGTCCTTCATCAGCGCGCGGGCGATGGAGATGCGCTGCTTCTGCCCGCCGGAGACCGTCACGCCGCGCTCGCCGAGGACCGTGTCGTAGCCGTCCGTGAAGTCGCGGATGTTGTCGTCCACGTCCGCGAGCACCGCGGCGGCCTGCACCGCGCGGCGGCTGGGCTGGTCGGAGGCGAAGGCGATGTTGTTCTCGATCGTGTCGCTGAAGAGGAAGTTGTCCTGCGGGACGTATGCCGCCGCGTCGCGCACGTCGCGGATCGCCACGTCGTTGACGTCGTTTCCGTCAATGAAGAGCGTGCCGTCCGGCACGTTGTAGGTGCGGAGGATCAGGTCCACGACGGTCGTCTTGCCGGAGCCCGTCCGCCCGACGAGGCCGACGTTTTCCCCGGCCTCGATCGTGAAGCTGAGATCTTTCAGGGAATCGTATTCGCCGTCCGGATAGCGGAAGGTGAGGTTCCGAAATTCGATCTTCCCCTTCACGTTTTTGAGCGGCCGCACGCCGGGGCGATCGACGACGTCCTGCTTCGCGTCCAGCAGCTCGCTGATGCGCAGCAGCGACGCCTTGCCGCGGCTCGCCATGTCGATGAGCTCGGAGACCGCCATGATCGGCCAGACGATCGCCTGGAAATAGCCGATGTATTCGACGAGCTGGCCGGCGTTGAACTCACCGATGTAGACGAGGTAGCCGCCGTAGCCGAGCACGACGCAGATGACGGACTCGACAAAGAGCGTCACGAGGATGCGCAGGAGCACGGAGGCGCGCGTGAAATCGACGTTCGCGTCTTCGTTCTCGCGGTTGAGCTTGGAGAACGCCATGAGCTCCTTCGCTTCCTTGACGAACGCCTTGACGACGGCGATGCCCGAAAAGCTCTCCTGCGAGAAATCGGAGAGCTTGGAGAACGCCGCCTGCCGGATGTCCCATTTTTTGGTCATGTATTTGCCGATCACCGTGCTCGCGCAGAGCAGGAGCGCCATCGGGATGAGCGAGAGGCAGGTGAGGAACGCGTCCATCTGCCACATGCGCCCGATCGACATCAGGCCGAGGATCAGCGCGTCGCAGAGCATCATGAAGCCGTTGCCGAAGCATTCCTGCACGGTGTCGAGGTCGTTCGTGAAGAGACTCATCAGGTTGCCGACCTTGTTGACCTGGTAGTATTCGCGGGAGAGATCCTTCGCGTGGTCAAACATGCGGTTGCGCAGATCGGTCTCCACCTTGATGGCCGAGCCGAAGAAGCAGATGCGCCACAGGAACCGCCCCACGACCATGGAGAGGATGACGCCCACCATGGGCATACAGATGCGGTCGAGCAGGAAATCCATGTCGAAGGGGATCGCCTCCCCGTTCACAAGCACCTGCCCGTCGTTGATGCCGTTGACCACCATTTGGTAGAGGTTCGGGATCACGAGCTGCATGTAGTCTACCATCATGAGCGCCGCGAGGCCGAAGAGCAGCCAGCCGCAGTATTTCAGGTAGTAACGGTTGATGTGTTTGCCGAAGATCATCGCGTTTCGGAACTCCTTTCCCCGGGGGCTCCCCGGTTCCCAGATCATGTCGCAATTCCCTATTATAGCAGACGCTCCGCCCTTTTACAAGCGCTTTCCGAGTTTTTTCTGCCCGCATTTCTCCGCGCGGGACCGCGGGGCGCAAAAAAGGCGGGGCCCGGAAACCCGGACCCCGCGCGCGGTCTTCTTTTCATGCGGATCAGCCGAACATCCACTCCACCGCCGCCGGTACCCAGCTGCTCCAGAACACCATGTCGTGGACGCCCGGGCCTTCCCGGTACACATGCTCTACGCCCTCGGATTCGAGGAAGGCGTGGAGCGCGCGGTTCGGTTCGATGAGGAAATCCTCGGTGCCGCAGCACATAAAGATCTCCGGGAGCTTTTCGCCCGCCGCCTTCAGCTTCTTCACGAGCACCTCGGGATTCGTGTCCCGTTCCTCCACCGTCTCCAGGTCGCCGAAGCACTCATGGTAGTAGTCGTAGTTCGCGACGCCGTTGTCCTCGCCGGGCTTCATGTGGGCGATGCCGTGGACGATCAGCGCGGAGGACATGCCCACCGCCTTGCCGAAGGTGCCGGGATGCGCCAGCGCGGTGTGGAGTGCGCCGAAGCCGCCCATGGAAAGCCCCATGATGTACGTCTCCTCCGGCGTCTTCGCCAGCCCGAACGTCCGCCGGACATAGTCCACCAGCTCCTCCGCCACGAGGGTCTCATACGCGTGGCCCGTCGAAAGGCCGTCCAGATAGAACCCGTTTTCCACGCTCGGCATGACGATGGCGAAGTTGTATTTCATCGCCAGCTCTTCCGGCACCCAGTTCCCCGCCATGCCCGTGTAGCCATGGAGCAGGAAAAGCGTCTTCATGGGACGGCTGTGATACGCGTCCTCCGCCGCGGGGATGTCGGCGCGAACGTCGTTCGGGATCACCATCTTAAAGGAGCCCTGCCGCCGAAGCGCGTTCAAAAACAGAGTGATTTCATACGTTGCCATGTTTTCCCTCCTGTCGCGTTTTTCAAAGCGGCCGGGACGACCTTCCGCTTTTTTGTTTTCAAATTAAGTATAACAAAACTGCGCGGAAAAAGCAACCGGTATCTTCCTTTTCGTTCGGGCGCTGTTTCTTTCAAAACGGGACCCGCCGCCGGACATTTTATGGGACGGACGTTGCCGGTTCCGCGTCCAATGTTTCCGGGAGGCTCGAACTTTGCGCCTCCCGAAGGCCGGCCAGCCGGCCGTTTTCATAGACCGCCTCAAGATCCGCCGCGTCCGGGCCGAGGGACAGGCCGCGCACGCTGTTTGCGATCAGTACGCCCTTTTCCGCGTCGTAGAGGCTGCGCACCGGCTTTCCGTTCCAGTCCATGCGGAGCCCGCCGTCTTCGTCCTCTTCAAAATGGTATGTCAGACCGAACGGGGCGTAGGCGGAGAGCGTTTCCCGCGTCTTCTCCGGGTCTTCGTCAGGCGCCTGCGTCTCCTCGAAATCCACGCGCAGCGCGCCGTCCGAAAAGGCGAGCCGCCCGAAAGCCGCCAGCGTGCCGTCCGAGTATGCGCGCTTTTCGACATACACCGCGCCGTCCCGGGCGCGCAGGATGAAGTCGAAATTTCCCCGGTCGGCCATCTCGTATGACGCGCCGTTTTTGTAGTCGTACACGACGAAGCGCGCGTCGATGATCCCCGAGCCGAACGTGTACGTCGCGCAGAGGTCGCGCACGCCGTCCCCGGTCGCGTCGTAAAAGAACGCGTTCCAGATCGGCCCTCGGACCATCGAGACCGCGCCGCTGTCCGTCTCCGCGACGATCTCCTTTTCCGTATAGCGGAACGTCACGCCGGGAAATTCCGGCAGCTCCAGCGGCAGCCCCGGCTCCATCCCGGAGGGGTCGTCCCAAAAGTCGAACCACGCGAGGATTTCGGGCTGCGCCGCCGCGGCGGAACCGAGCGTTTCGTCGAAAGCCGCACGCACGACGATCAGCGCTTCGGCGCTTTTGAGCCGCGACTCCGCCTCATTCAAAAGCGTCTCCGGGTCGAACACCCGAACGCCCTGCCCGAGATCGAACACCAGCGACGCGAGGATCTTTTCCTCCCCGGGTGCGACGCGGACCGTTTCTCCGCGCTTATATGCGCTGCTCGCCCAGCCGACAGCGTTTGCTCCTTCCGGCAGGGAAAAAGATGTCAGGGCTGTAGATTCCGTTCCCGCACCAAACGAAACGGTGACGCCGGTATATCGGCCGCCCTCCCGCGCCAAGTTGAAGCGAATTTCGAGGCGGGCGGCGTCCTGCGGCAGGGTCTCGGGGCTGCTTGCCGTACACACACCGTTGCTCCACTGTTCGGCCCAGAGCCGCACGCTTCCGATCTGCCTGCCGAGCGAAAGATCGTATAGATAACTGCTCGTGTCGTCTCCGCCGGAAAGGTCCTGCTCCCGCAGGGTGAAGCTGTCCACGCGCGGGAGCGGGTCCGTGAGCAGGCACACCGCCGCCGCGAGCGCCGCGAGCACCGCCAGCAGGACGATCCAAAGCGCCGGCTTTTTGTAGCGTATCACGCCTTGGATGCGCCGCTTCACGCCCGTCTCGCCGAACGCCAGCGGGCAGGCCGCCGTCCGCGACCGCGCGCTGCACCGCAGCAGCGCCATCGAATACGCCCTGCGGCCCGCGTCGTCCAATTCCCCCACGACCTTTTCGTCGCACGCGGCCTCGATGTCCCGGCAGAACAGGGCATACGCCGCCCAGAGCAGCGGGTGGAACCAATAGACCGAAAGCAGCAGGAACCCGAGCGGCTTCCACCAGTGGTCCTTCCGCCGGATGTGCGCCTGCTCGTGCGCGAGGATGAATGCGAGGTCCGCCTCCGGGATGTTGTACGGCAAAAAGATCTTCGGCCGGAAGATCCCGAGCACAAAGGGAGAGGTCACCCGGTCGCACTCCCGGATATTCCCGCGCAGGACCGTCGCGGTCGAGACGCGCCGACGCAGCAGCAGGTAACTCCCGAGCGCGTAGAGCAGCATCACGATCACGCCCGCCGCCCACACGCGCGAGAGGATAAACGACCAGACCTGCGTCGGGTTCGCGCTCGAGCCGGGGCTGGGCGTCAGCGCGTCCGCAAGGACGGGGTTCACGAGCCGGTCTACCGCGCCGATGCCGCTTTGGATCTCCGGCGACGCCGTGTAGACGATGTCGGGGGGCAAAGGCTCGGCGCTCGGGATGAGGCTCAGCGCGCTCTGAAACGAAAACGGGCAGACGAGCCGCAGCGCCGCGAGGCCCCAGAGCGCGCAGAGCACCCAGCGCGGCGCTTTCTGAAAGACGAGCCGCAGCAGGAGCACCGCGAGCACGATCCAGCCCGCCGTGAGGCCGAGGTTCACGGCCCGCAAAAACAAAGTCTCCATGGCGCCTCCTACTTTTCGAGGATGCGGAGGATCTCCGCGATCTCTTTCTCGGAGAGGGACTGGCGCTTTCCGAACGCCGCGATGAACGCCGGCAGCGAGCCCTCGAACGTTTTCTCCATCATTTCGTCCATCTGCGCGACCTGCGCCTGCTCCTTGCTGATGCGCGAAGTCACCGTCGCGTTTTCGTTTTTGACGACGCCCCGGTCGGAGAGGCGGCGGATCACGGTGAACGTCGTCGTCCGGCTCCAGCCGAGCTCCTCCTTGCAGATCCGCGCGAGCGCCGTGCTGTTGATCGGCTCGTGCTTCCAAAGGATCAGGCAGAAGCGGTATTCGCTCTCAAAGATCTTCGGTGTTTCCATCGTCCGTCCTCCTTGCGTCTAATGCGTTCGACTTCATCGCCAGTCTAACACATTAGACGCATCTTGTCAACCCCGTCTTTCAAAAAAAGCGCGGGTCCGCAGCCCGTGCCCGAGGAAAGTCCGCGCGGGCGCTTTCCGGCCCGCTGCGGCGGGCGGGGGTTCCCGGAGGACAGAAAACGGCGCGGCCCCATGCGGCGGCCGCGCCGATGCTCCCAAGTTCGAATTTTTGTTATTCGCCTTCCGTCTCCGGCTCCTCCGTGGGGTCCGCCTTGGTGCCGTTCGGGGAGGTCTTCGCGAAGCGGTTGAGGTCGCAGCTCTTGATCGCCGCGTCGTTCAGCGTGATCCCGGAGAGGTTCGCCGCGTTTTCATCGAGATAGGCGTCAAAGTCGTCCTCGGCGATCTCGAGAAGCAGACCCAGCCGGGTGCTCTCGTTCTCCAAAGACTGCTCCACGGTCAGCGCGTTCGGGATCTTCCGCACGACGACGAAGTTGCTCGAAAGCTCGACCACGCGCACCTCGCCCTCCTCCATCTCCCGGATGGCGGAGACGAGGTCCTCGGGCAGATATGCGCTCGTCAGGTCCTCCTCGGTGCCGGAACCCGTCGTGTAGGTGTCGTCCTTGCCGTTCTCCTCCGCGTACTCTGCGGAGACGGAGGCCATCTCCGCGCCGGCGCGGATCTCTTCGGCGAACTGCTCGAAGTTCTCCTTCAGCGCGGTGATCTCTTCCTCGGGCCGTTCCACATAGTTGTTCTCGTCGTCATACGCATAGGTGGACTCCGAGAAATATTCATAGCTGTAATAGCTGTTCAGATATTGCTCGCGCAGCTCCGCCTCGGGGACCTCTTTTTCGCCGCCCGTGCCGTAAAGCGTCTGGAAAAGACGCAGGCGAAGCTGTTGATACATCGCGAACGCCGTCTGGAAGGAGTCCTTCGAGATGCCGTAGTTTGTCAGGGTGGTCTCGAGCAGCGACCAGTACGTCCCACTCATCGAGGAAGCGGAGGCCTCGTCCGCCTCGTTTGCCGGGGCGCCCAGCCGGGCCAGCTCGCTCTTCACGAAGAAGTACCGCCGCATATCCATCTCCGCCTGCGCACGGATCCAGTCCTCGGCCTTCTGCCCGTCTTTTTCCGCGGAGAGGACCTTCTCCTCCGTGCTCAGGTCCTGCGCCATCTCGCTGTACGCATCCGAGAGGAAATACAGGTACGCGCCGACAGGCAAGCGCTCCCCGTCGTACTCGGCCGCCCAGGTGAGGTTCTCATTGTAGCAGCCGGAAAGCGAAAAGACCATGGCCGCCGCAAGCAGCAAAGCCAGAAGGCTTTTTGCGATTTTTCTCATTTTTATCACCGTTCTTTTTCTTTTCTTTCTTCGACATCCGTCGCGTTCGTTCTATTATAGCGCGTTTTGCCCTGTTTGTCCAGTGCGGATTTCATCCTCGCCGGAAAGGAGCTTCAGCGCGTCCTCGAGCACGTCGAGCGGCGGGCGGCTGCCGACGGAAACGCTGATGTAGGGCGTGCTCCCGGCGGAGAGCATCACGCGGTTCTTCATCCCTTGGATCAGCCGCTTGACGCTCTGCATATCGAAATCTTTTTTATAGAGCAGCAGCGCGCCGCCCTGCTGCTTCACCTCCGTGATGCCGAGCAGCGTCGCGCGGTTGCGCAGGAGCGCCACGTCGATCAGCCCGTAGACGGCCTGCGGCGGCTCGCCGAAGCGGTCGATCAGCTCGTCGATCACGTCGCTCGAGTCCTCGTAGGTCTTGATCTGCGCGATGTGCCGGTAGACCTCGAGCCTGAGCGGGGTGGAGTCGATGTAATCCTCCGGGATGTGCGCCGTCACCTGCATATCGACCACGCACTCCTCCGCCGGCTCCTCCGGCTCCTCGCCGCGAAGCTGCGCGACGGCCTCGTTGAGGAGCTTCAGATACATATCGTAGCCGACGCTCTCCATGTGGCCGTGCTGCTCGCCGCCGAGGATATTCCCCGCGCCGCGGATCTCGAGGTCGCGCATCGCGATCTTGAAGCCGGAGCCGAACTCCGTGAACTCGCGGATGGCGGAGAGCCGCTTCTGGGAGATCTCGCTGAGGACCTTGCCGCGCGTGAACGTGAAGTACGCGTAGGCGCGGCGGGAGCTTCTGCCCACGCGCCCGCGAAGCTGGTGGAGCTGGGAGAGGCCCATGCGGTCCGCGTTGTCGATGATGAGCGTGTTCGCGTTCGGCACGTCCACGCCGGTCTCGATGATCGTCGTGCAGACGAGAATGTCGATCTCCTGCTCGATGAGCTGCCGCCAGACCTCGGAGAGCTCCTGCTCGCTCATCTTGCCGTGGCCGACGCCGATGCGCGCCTCGGGCACGCGCGCGTGGATGCCCGCCGCAACGCGCTCGATGCTCTCCACATCGTTGTGCAGGTAATAGACCTGCCCGCCGCGCCTGAGCTCCCGGCGGATGGCGTCCGTGATGACGCCGGAATCGTATTCCAGCACATAGGTCTGTACGGGGTAGCGGTCGTGCGGCGCTTCTTCGATGACGGACATATCCCGGATGCCGGAGAGCGCCATGTTGAGCGTGCGCGGGATGGGCGTGGCGGAGAGCGTCAGCACGTCGGCGGTCTTGCAGAGCGTCTTGAGCCGTTCCTTCTGCTGGACGCCGAACCGCTGCTCCTCGTCGATGATGACGAGGCCGAGGTCCTTGAACGCGATGTCCTTTGAGATCAGTCGGTGCGTGCCGACCACAAGGTCGATGCTGCCGCGCCTGAGCTTGCGCAGGATCTCCTCCTGCTGCTTCGGCGTGCGGAAGCGCGAGAGCAGCTCGATATCGACCGGGAAGCCCTCCATGCGCTTGGTGATCGTCTGGTAATGCTGCCAGGCGAGGATCGTCGTCGGGACGAGCACGGCGCACTGCTTGCCCGCCGTGACGCACTTGAACGCCGCCCGAAGCGCGACCTCGGTCTTGCCGAAGCCGACGTCGCCGCAGAGCAGCCGGTCCATCGGCACGTCGCGCTCCATGTCGTTCTTGATCTCGTTGATGCAGCGGAGCTGGTCCTCGGTCTCGTTGTATTCGAAATGCGATTCGAAATCGTGCTGCCAGTCGGTGTCCTCCGGGAACGCGAAGCCCTTCTGCTTCATGCGCTCCGCATAGAGGACGATCAGCTCCTTCGCGATGTCCTTCACCGCCGAGCGGACGCGGCTCTTCGCTTTCTGCCACTCCTGCCCGCCGAGGCGGTGGAGCTTGACGCCCGCGTCCTCGCGCGGGCCGATGTATTTCGCGACGAGGTCGAGCTGCGTCACCGGCACATAGAGCGTGTCGTTCTTCGCGTACCGCAGCTTGATGTAATCCTTCACCACGCCGTGGATGTCCATTTTATGGATGCCCTCGAAGACGCCGATGCCGTGCGTGGAGTGGACGACGTAGTCCCCCGGCGTCAGCTCCGCGAGCGAATAGATCTCCCGGCTGTTCTTGTCTTTTTTCGTCTTCATCCGGCGGCGCTCCGCGTTGATCCTGCCGTGCGTGATCAGCGTGAACCGCGCGCCGGGGATCTCAAACCCTGCGGAAAGCGTCCCTTCGAGAACGGCGACCGTCCCCTGCCGCACCGAGCCGACGCTCTCGAAATACGCGGCGGGGAGCCCGGCGCTCTTGAGGTCGTCGGCGACGCTCTCGGCCGCGCGCTTCGTCCCCGCGAGGACGACGCAGGCGTTCCGGTTCTTGAGCGCGTTCGAAAGGTCTTCTGTAAGGAGCTCCATCCCGCCGCCCCAGACGGAGAGCTGCCGCACCGTGAGGTTCGCGAGCGCCTTCACGGGCGTGCCGTAGCTGCCCCGGGCGAACGCGTCCAAATAGACGCTGCGCGTGTCGAGCGCGCGCTTTTCGGCGAGCTCCAGCGTCTCGGTGTAGAGATCGAGCCCTCGGCACAGCACGCCCTCGGCGAGCAGCCCCCGCACGTCCTCGCCCCACTGCCAGAGCGTCGTGCGCATCCGTTCGCGCAGCTTCGCGCCCTCGGAAAAGAAGAGCAGGCAGTTCTTCCCGAAATAGCTGAACAGCGTCGCCGGTTCGGGGTAGATGAGCGGATAGAATTTGTCGATGGAGCCGAGGAAGAGCCCGCTTTTCAGCCGCTCCGCCTCATCGAACAGCACGGCCTTCGCCTTTGGCGCGGATTTTCCCCTGAGCGTCCCCGCGTGCTTTTCGATCTGTTTCGCGAGGATCGCCGCATCCTCCGGGACGACCTCCACGGCCGGCGCGACGGTCACGCTTTGGAGCGGCTCCGTGCGGCGCTGGGTCTCCGTGTCGAAGCGGGAGATCGAATCGATCTCGTCGCCCCAGAACTCGATGCGCACCGGCGCGCCGCCGGGGGAATAGAAATCCACGATGCCGCCGCGCCGCGCGAACTGGCCCGTGCCGTCGATCTGGTCCGCGCGGACATAGCCGCAGCGCGTGAGCGTGCGCGCGGTCTCCTCCACGGTCACTGTCTGGCCGAGGGAAAACGTCGCCGTGCGGGCCTTCAGCACGTCCGGCGGGATGGCATACTGCAGGGCGGCATCCATCGTGGCGACGAGGCACCGCACCGCGCCGGATTGGAAAAGCGTCAGCGCTTCGATCCGCTGGCGTTCGTATTCGTGGGAATTGCCCTCGGTGTTCCGCAGGGAAAAGTCGCGCAGCGGATAGACCGCAGCGGGCGTGCCCATCGCGGCGAGATCCTCGGCGACGCGCTGGCCCTCCGCCTCGTCCCCCGCGAGATACAGCCCGCCCTCGCCGGTCCTTTCGAGCAGCGCGTGGACGACCGCCGCCTTGTGGACCGAGGAAAGCCCCGTCGCGCCCGCCGGGGTCTGCCCCGCGAGGACGGCGTTTTCCAAGGCCCGGTATTCGGGAAGCCGGGAAAGGGCTTCCGTCAAAAATCGCATACTCAAGCGTCTGGCTCCTTTTTCACCGTATTGAACCGGTTCATCGCGCGGTCCGCTTTGCCGGAGACGATCATCTCCAGCGCTTGACGAACGTCTTCCGCGAGCGCGGCGAGCGCCTTCATCTCGTCTGCGGTAAAGCCGGAGAGCACCCAGTCCTTGAGGTCCCACTCCGCGGGCTTTCCCCCGATGCCGACTTTGATGCGCGGGAATTTGTCGCTGCCGGAGAGATAGATGATGTTTTTCATGCCGTTGTGCCCGCCGTCGCTGCCCTGCATCCGGATGCGCATCCGCCCGACGGGAAGCGAGATGTCGTCGAAGAGGATGACGGTGCGTTCCGGCGGAACGTGGAAGAACCGCATGGCCTCCGTCACGGATTCGCCGCTGAGGTTCATGAATGTCTCGGGCTTCAAAAGGACGACGCTCTGCCCCGCGACGTTCCCCTTGCCATACAGCCCCTTGAATTTCAGGCGCTTCACGTCGATCTTCCACGCCTCGGCGCAGTGGTCGAGCATCATCCAGCCGGTGTTGTGCCGCGTTCGTTCATATTTCACGCCCGGGTTCCCGAGTCCCGCGATGATCCAGTCCGCCCCGCCGGGGGCTTCGCTTTTTTTCGTAAAGAACATCTTTTCCTCCTTGCCCCTTCCCGGAAACGGAAAGGAGACGAACGGTCTTTTCCGCCGCGTTTTCGCGCGCCGGGTTCCGGGCGCGCGAAAACGCGGCGCCGGGACGGCTGTCCCGTGCCTTCGCGCGGCTCTTTTTCTGCTTGTCGTCTATTATTATGCCAGCAAAGGGATTATTTTGCAAGCCTTTTTTGCGGGAAACGCGCCGGCTTCCCTGTGCAAAACGGGGAAAAAACCGCCTCCTCCCTCCCGCGCGGCGCATCGAAGCGGAAAATTTTCGCAAAAGCGGGGAAAACTTCAAAAAAGGTATGGAAATTCCTTTGGGAATTTGCTATAATATACCCTGGCGAGGTGCCGCGGCTTTGTCGCGCCTATTTTCGCCCAGAGTCAGACAATCATCGGCAAAGCCTGCCGGTGCAAAAAACAGGAGGTAGTTACCAAATGGGCAAGAAGTACGTTTATTTGTTCACGGAGGGCAACGCGGACATGCGTGAGCTCCTCGGCGGCAAGGGCGCGAATCTGGCCGAGATGACCAACCTCGGTCTGCCGGTGCCGCAGGGCTTCACCATCTCCACCGAAGCCTGCACCCAGTACTATGAGGACGGCCGCAAGATCAACCCCGAGATCGAAGCCGAAATCATGGAGTACATCGAGAAGATGGAGGGCATCACCGGCAAGAAGTTCGGCGATCTCGAAAACCCGCTTCTCGTCTCCGTCCGCTCCGGCGCCCGCGCGTCCATGCCCGGCATGATGGACACGATCCTCAACCTCGGTCTGAATGAAGAGGTCGTCGAGGTCATGGCGAAGAAGTCCGGCAACCCCCGCTGGGCGTGGGACTGCTATCGCCGCTTCATCCAGATGTATTCCGACGTCGTCATGGAAGTCGGCAAGAAGTATTTTGAGCAGCTCATCGACAAGATGAAGGCGGAAAAGGGCGTCACGCAGGACGTCGAGCTCACCGCCGAGGACCTCAAGGAGCTGGCGAACCAGTTCAAGGCCGAGTACAAGGAGAAGATCGGCGAGGACTTCCCGACCGATCCGAAGGAGCAGCTCATGGGCGCCATCAAGGCCGTGTTCCGCTCCTGGGACAACCCGCGCGCCAACGTCTACCGCCGCGACAACGACATCCCGTATTCCTGGGGCACCGCTGTCAACGTCCAGATGATGGCGTTCGGCAACATGGGCGAGACCTCCGGCACCGGCGTTGCGTTCACCCGTGACCCGGCCACCGGCGAGAAGCACCTGATGGGCGAGTTCCTCATGAACGCCCAGGGCGAAGACGTCGTCGCCGGCGTGCGCACCCCGCAGAAGATCGACCAGTTGAAAGACGTCATGCCGGAAGTGTACGAGCAGTTTGTGGGCATCTGCAAGACGCTCGAGGATCACTACCGCGACATGCAGGATATGGAATTTACGATCGAGGACCGCCACCTCTACATGCTCCAGACCCGCAACGGCAAGCGCACCGCGCAGGCCGCGCTGAAGATCGCATGCGATCTCGTGGACGAGGGCATGATCTCGAAGGAGAAGGCCGTCTCCATGATCGACCCGAGAAACCTCGACACCCTGCTCCACCCGCAGTTTGACGCCGCGGCGCTGAAGAAGGCCGAGCCGGTCGCGAAGGCGCTGGCCGCTTCCCCGGGCGCTGCCTGCGGCAAGATCGTCTTCTCCGCCGAGGACGCGAAGGCCTGGGCCGCGAAGGGCGAGAAGGTCGTTCTGGTCCGTCTCGAGACCTCCCCCGAGGACATCGAGGGCATGAAGGCCTCCCAGGGCATCCTCACCGTGCGCGGCGGCATGACCTCCCACGCGGCGGTCGTTGCCCGCGGCATGGGCACCTGCTGCGTGTCCGGCTGCTCCGCGATCATCATGGACGAGGAGAACAAGAAGTTTGAGCTTGCCGGCAAGACCTACCACGAGGGCGACCCGATCTCCATCGACGGCTCCACCGGCAACATCTACGACGGCATCATCCCGACGGTCGATGCCACCATCGCCGGCGAGTTCGGCCGCATCATGGCTTGGGCGGACGAGTTCCGTCAGCTCAAGGTCCGCACGAACGCCGACACCCCGACCGACGCGAAGAAGGCCCGCGAGCTGGGCGCCGAGGGCATCGGCCTCACCCGCACGGAGCACATGTTCTTCGAGGGCGACCGCATCGAGCCGTTCCGCGAGATGATCTGCGCCGACACCGTTGAGGAGCGCGAGGCCGCGCTGGAGAAGATCCTCCCGCTGCAGCAGGGCGACTTCGAGAAGCTCTATGAGGCGCTCGAAGGCAACCCGGTCACGATCCGCTTCCTCGATCCGCCGCTGCACGAGTTCGTCCCGACCGAAGAGGCCGACATCGAGAAGCTCGCGAAGGCGCAGGGCAAGACCGTCGAGCAGATCAAGGCGATCTGCAACGGCCTGCATGAGTTCAACCCGATGATGGGCCACCGCGGCTGCCGTCTCGCCGTCACCTACCCGGAGATCGCGAAGATGCAGACCCGCGCCGTCATCCGCGCGGCGATCAACGTCAAGAAGAACCATCCGGATTGGCACGTCGATCCCGAGATCATGATCCCGCTGGTCGGCGACATCAAGGAGCTCAAGTTCGTCAAGAAGGTCGTCGTGGAGACTGCCGATGAGGAGATCTCCGCCGCCGGCGTCAATCTGCACTATGAGGTCGGCACGATGATCGAGATCCCGCGCGCGGCCCTCACCGCCGACGACATCGCCACCGAGGCCGAGTTCTTCTGCTTCGGCACGAACGACCTGACCCAGATGACCTACGGCTTCTCCCGTGACGACGCGGGCAAGTTCCTCAACGCATACTACGACGCGAAGATCTTCGAGAACGATCCGTTCGCGAAGCTCGATCAGGTCGGCGTTGGCAAGCTGATGAAGATGGCCATCCAGCTCGGCAAGGGCGTCCGTCCGTCTCTGCACGTCGGCATCTGCGGCGAGCACGGCGGCGACCCGACTTCCGTGGAGTTCTGCCACGACATCGGCCTCGACTACGTCTCCTGCTCGCCGTTCCGTGTTCCGATCGCCCGCC
>CANRMW010000028.1 GCA_947631835.1 uncultured Clostridia bacterium
GCCGGTGGTTGGTTTCTCGCTAAAGCATACAATGCGAACGAGCCCTCTGGCGTGCCGGTGGGTTCGTTTTCTCATATCATAAATCAAAAGCAGATGTGCGCGCGGAACGGATGGCTTTACCGTGCGCCCGCCTCCCACTCCGCGCGGAGGATCGAGTAATAGCTCGCGTCGCAGACGCCGGTGTTGTTCCGGTCCGCCGCGCGCAGCGTCCCTTCAAAGCGCATCCCGCACTTTTGCATGACGCGCCCGGACTTCGGGTTTTTCGGGTCGTGCCGTGCGGCGACGCAGTCCGCGCCCGCCTCGCGGAACAGAAACGAGATCACGGCGGCGAGCGCCTCCGGCATGATGCCCTGCCCCCAGCACGCGCGGCTGAGACAGTAGCCGATCTCGAGCCGCCCCGTCCCCTCGCTCTTCGAGACGGCGGCGATGTCCCCGACGGGCTCCGGGCCGGCCGCTTTTCGCACGATCGCCCAGTGGTAGTACGACGCGTCGCCGTACCGCGCGGTCCAGCCGTTCACGACCTGTTCGGTGACGGCAGCGGTTTCGTGCGGCGGCCACGTCAGATATTTTGTCACTTCCGGGTCCGAGGCCCAGTTGCGAAACATCGCGGCGGCGTCCTCGGGGACGTACCGTCGCAAAAGGAGCCGTTCGGTTTCGATGTTTTTTGTGCCGCAGGGAGTCATCCCGGCAGCCCTCCTTTCTTTTTCAGCGCAGGGCCATCACATGAACTTGGCACGGGTCCTTCTCGTCCCAGAGCGTTTCAAACACCTCGAACTCCCGAAAGCCCATCGAGCGGTAAAACCGGTTCGTCGCGTCGTACTCCGGGTAAAGTCCCATGCGCACGGCCTTCACCTGCATAAATTCGTATCCGGCGGCGCGCCGCCCGAAAGCGCGGCGAAAAACGGTCTTCCCGCGCTTTCCTCCAAGACCGTCGTTCACCGCTTCTTCGCCGCGCGCAGCTCCCCGCGCTTTTCGTTCAAAAACTCCCGAAACTCGCGCAGCGCGTCCTCATGCGGGAGCGAGCGCAGACGCGGGAATGCCTGCAAAATGCGCTTCTGCTGCCCGTTCAGCCGGGAGAGGAACTCCTCATGCGCCGCGCGGACACGCGCCAGCTCGCGGTCGCGGGCGGTCTGCAGCTTTTCGGGGACTGCCTCCTCCAGCGCGCGGAGCGTCGCGGCGAGCTCCCGCAGCCGCTCGTTGAACCCGCCGAGGCCCTTCACCGTCACCGCCGTGTCGGCGGCGAGCAGCAAAAGGAGCGCCGCGGCGAGCGCGTGCAGCGCGGGATCGGGCAGGCGCGCGGTCAGCGATGCCACCGGCGGATGCACCACGCGGATCAGCACGACGGAGAACGTCCCGAACACGACCGCCCCGAGCAGGCAGACGCGCCCGTGCAGATTGAAGCGGCGGTTTGAATAATCCCACCAGCGCGCATGGAACAGCTTCTCCATTGCCCATGAAGTGAAATATTCGAGCGAGCAGGTGAGGAGCGCGCTCAAAACAAAGAGCGCCGGCGCCGTCCGCACCCAGCCGAGGGCGAGCAGGACGAGCACCGCACCGAAGCCGTAGATCGGGCAGTACGGGCCGTTCAGGAACCCCCGGTTGATGAACCGCTTCGCCTTCACGGAGAAGAGCAGCGTCTCCCAGACCCAGCCGACAAACCCGTAAAATACCAGCCAAACAAAATAGCTTTCCAGCAGTCTCAGCGTCAAAAACGCCGCCTTCTTTCCCGTTTTTTCCCTTCCAAAAGCCCGCCAAGCGTCTCCGAGAGCGCGCAGAATTTGTCCGCCGCGCACAGGATCGCACCCTCCTTCGTCCTTGGCGGGCGGAGGGTCAGCGGGAACATGTGCCGCAGGATCATATCCCGCTCGACGTCGTTCAGCGCAAAATCCCGCGCGGCGTTTTCCAGCGCGCGCTTCGGGTGCGTGAAACCGTGCCAGCGGTGGCTGCGGCTTTTTTCGTGCCAGTCATAGAGGAAATAGTCGTGCAAAAGCGCGCCGCGCACGAGCGAGGTCCGGTCCACGCGGCAGCCGAGCCGGTCCGCGATGGCAAGGCACCGCGCCGCGACCGCGAGGCTGTGCCCGTAGACACTGACGTCCCCGTGCTGGCGGAAAGCTCTCTCCCTTTGGTAGGACGCGCGGCGCAGGACGTCCCCGCCCCGGCGGACGATCTCGCCGCCGCGAAGCCCGGCGGCGCTCAACGGAGCACCGCCCGGCGCACGATGCGTTCGCACAGCGCGTTGTAGGAGATGCCGGCGGCGGCCGCCTCCTGCGGGAGCAGGCTCGTCGGCGTCATGCCGGGCAGCGTGTTCGCTTCGAGCACGCCCGGGCCCATCTCGCCGGGGATCTCCGGGTGCGCCGCGCGCAGCGCCGCAAGGTCCGGCTCCGTCTCCGGCACGCGGCAGGAGAACCGCACGCCTTCCGCCGCACGCCGAAAGAGCGCGGGAAACTCCGCGCTCTCCGTTCCGAGAAACAGGTCGAGCAGCATGACCTCATGCCCGTTTTCGAGCAGTGCGTTTGCGATCAGCGCGCCGGAGGAGAGCGAAACGTCCCGCTCCGGGCTGAGACCGCCCGCAAGGACAACGATCTTCATCGGCCGCCTCAAACCGGCAGCCGGTCGATGACCGTCTGGATGTGCTCGTCCCAAAACTCCCAGCTGTGGATGCCGGGCGCTTCGGCGTAGTCGTTCGCGATGCCGAGCGCATCGAGGTGCTTCTTAAAGCGCCGGTTCGCTTCCACGGCGAGCGTGTCCTCGCTTCCGCAGCGGATGATGAGCTCCGGCAGCTTCTTCCCGCTCTTCGCCGCATCCTCCGCGACAAGGAACAGGTTGTTTTCCCGGTCGGTCAAAAACTCCTTCGCCGAGCCGAAATTCACGAAATACTGCGTCGCCGAGCGGTACTCCATCGGCGAGAGCTTCTCCTTCGCCGCGCGCAGCTCCGCGATGTTCTCAAAGCCCCTCGCAGCTTCCGGGACCATGATCGAACGGTCCACGCCCGCAGAGAGCCCGCCGACGACCGAGAACTCGTCCGGCAGCGTGAGGCCGATCTTCAGCGCGCCGTAGCCGCCCATGGAGAGCCCCGCGACGAACTTGCCCTCGCGCGCGCGGGAAAGATTGAAGTACCGCGCGCACACCTCCGGGACTTCCTTCGCCACATAGTCAAAGTACGGGAAGCCGTGCTTCTGGTTCGTATACGCGCCGAGGTGCGTCGTCATCATGACGACCGCGAGCCGCTTTGCGGAGACGTACCGCTCGATCGACGTGCGGCGCTGCCAGATGCTCTCGTCGTCGCTCGTCCCGTGCAGCAGGTACAGCGCCGGGATGGGCCGGTTCTCCTCCGCGCCCCCGGCGGCAACGCCGATCCCCTGCGCCGCCTCGGGCAGGATGATCTCGAGACGCATCTGCATCCCCATCACCGGCGAAAAATACTGGAAATTCACAAGTGCCATTTTCTTTTTCTCCTATTGTGTTTTCAAAAAATATAAGTACGGTTTCCGCCGCATGGACACGGCGGAAGCATAAGCAGGGTTCGGCCGCAGCGCGGGTCGGAAGTGGATCCCTCCCCAGACGCAGACTTTGGGCCGCTCTGTTTGCCTGCGGCGATCAATAATACCGGATGACCGCGACGACCTTTCCGAGCACGGTCACGTCGTCGGAGATGATCGGCTCGAAGTCCGGGTTCTCCGGCTGCAGGCGGAACGTGCCGTTCTCCGCGTAAAAGCGCTTCACGGTCGCCTCGTCCCCGATCATGCCGACCACGATGTCGCCGTTTTCGGCGGCGGGCGTCTTTTCCGCGATCACATAATCGCCGTCCAGGATGCCCGCATTCTTCATGCTCAGGCCGTCCACATGCAGCGCGAACAGCTCTCGGTCGGTCCGGTCCGGGTAGGGGATGTACCCCTCGATGTCCTCCACCGCGAGGATCGGCAGCCCCGCCGTGACTTTGCCGAGGATCGGCACCTGTTTTGCGGCGGCCGCCCCGGCGATGTGGATCGACCGGTTCAGCCCGCGGTCGCGCGTGATGTATCCCATCGCCTCGAGCGAGCGCAGATGCGAATGGACCGTGGACGTGGAGCGCAGCCCCGTGGCGGCGCAGATCTCCCGCACCGAGGGCGGGACCGCGTTTTCCGCCATGGCGCGGCAGAGGTAATCGTATACGAGCTGCTGGCTTTTGGTCATCGACATAATATCACTCCGTTTTCTGTTCCCTGCGGCACACCTCCGCAGGGGCAATCCAGCCTGAAACCCGGCGGGTCATACCGGGCAAAACTTCTCTCAAAAAGAGTATAGCACATCTCTTTCCAAATTGCAAACAATCGTTTGATTTTTTCGCGATATTTTTTGATTTATTTGTCCTTCCGCCGCAAGGCCCCCGATAGCGCCCGTCCCGAGGGAAATGCGCCGTTCCCAAAAAGCGGACCCGCCCGCCGTTCATAGATTTGTTTCAAATATTTCAGCCCTTATTCAAAGGCGCTTAACAACTCCGGAGCGGAAACGGTTATAATAGGGTTGTGTTCAGAAAAGGCACCGCAACCTTTCATGAATACATGTTCTACCCTCCTCAATATACCCCTATTACAAGGAAAAGGACCGAACCGCATCGGTTCTTTTTCTTTTCTTTTTTCTCCATCTCTCCCGCATATCGCGCGCCTTTCGGCCAATACTAGCCATACCGAATCAGAAAAAGGAAGGTATGACGATATGGATATGCAGAACTCCCCGAAGGAACCCAGGACCGACGAAAAGAAGAAGCCGGAACGGCGCGGATTCTATCTCGCGCTCGCGGTGTGTCTCGCCGCCATCGGCATCGCGGCGTGGAGCACATACGACACCGTTTCGAATTTCCTCCGCCCCGAGGAGGCGAACGCCTCCGCCGAGGTCGGCTCCGCTTCGCGGCCGAGCGCCACACGCAGGCCCCTCGCGACGGCCGCGCCCGACGGGGACCCGGAGGACTCCGTCACGGCAGGCCACGGCGCGGGCAGCGCGCCCGCCGTCACCTTGGAACCGGATGTTGATTCCGAGCCGGCGGGGACGCCGGCCGACGCGCAGCCCGAACCCGCCCCGCAGGAGCCGGAGGCGCAGCCCGCGTCCGGCACGCCCGATGATGAAGAAAGCCTCTCCTTCTTCCTGCCCGTCTCCTCCGGCAGGGTGCTCTCCCCGTATTCCGACATCCCGGTGTACAGCGAGACGATGCGGGATTTCCGCGCGCATATCGGCGTGGACCTCGCCGCTGAACACGGGGAGACCGTCCACGCCGCCGCGAACGGCGTCGTGAAGGAGACCACGACCGACATGCTGCGCGGCAACATGATCGTGATCGAACACGGCGATTACGAATTTCGCTACTGCGGCCTCGGCGAAACGTTCCTTGTCCGTCCCGGCGACACGGTAGAGGCCGGGCAGGACATCGGCAGCGTCACCGCCGCGCCGTATGAATCCGTCATGGCGCCCCACCTGCACCTCGAGGTCCTTCGGGACGGCGCGCCGGTGGATCCCGCCCCGCTTTTCCTCTGACCAACCCCGCCCCCGGCATCGTTGAGGGGCAGCCCTGCGGCGTTCCGATTTGGAGCGCCGCTTTTTTTCGCCCGAAAACCGCTTGCAAAAAATCGACAAAAAAGAGGATCTTTCTTGCAATTCGACCCAAAGCGTTATATAATGTACAGGAAAAGATATGTAAACCAAAGGAGGGACCGCCCGTGCCGGACCGCGGGAAGAACCGCTTTGCATCCTACGTCGCGCTGACCGTGGCGGGCGCGATCGTTTTTGCCGCCGCGATCTGGGCGGTTTTCTTCGTCCCGGAACGGGAACCCGTCGATACCACCGCCGGGCTCGCCATGCTCCACCGCATGGCCGCGCGTTCCCCGGACGCGGTAGACGAAGCGCTCTACGCGCGCGAGCTCGCCGCCCGGGAGGAACGCCTGCAGGCGCTTTTGGAAGAATCCTACAATATATGGCCAGAATTTCGCGATTACGCGCTCCTCGGAGATTCGCGGGCCGTCGGGTTCTCCTATTACGATTATCTGGACGCGAACCGCGTCTTCGCCGGGGGCGGCGACACCATCCGCAACATCGCCGACCATACGGAAGAGCTGCTCGCGCTCGACCCGCGCTGGATCTTCCTCTGCTACGGGCTAAACGACGTCTCCATCGGCTACTGGGACACGGCGGAGGAATACGCGGCGGAGATGGCGGAGGTCATCCGGGGCCTGAAAGAGAAGTTCCCGGACGCGACCGTCGTCGTCAGCTCGATCCTCCCCGCGCGGGATCCCGCGTTCGATGTTTCGTCGAGCTGGTACAACATCCCGGAATACAGCGAGGCGGTGGGAAAGATCTGCGCCGACGCCGGCGCGGTCTATGTGGACAACACCGGGATCTGCGACACATACGCCGAATACTGGGAGACCGACGGCATCCATGTCCGGCCGGAATTTTACCCGTACTGGGCGAAAAATCTGGTAGTGGGGGCAATGCGGCATGAAATCGAAGCTGATCGCGCTTGAGGCGCTGCGCTGGCTGGCGGCGGCGCTCGCCGTGCTCTTTATCCTTTTTTTGCTCGGCTCCACCCCCGACCCCGCCATTCCCTTTGAGACGGTCGAACAGGCCGCCGTGTCGCAGTTCGATCTCTCGGACGTCCAGCCCGGGGACACAGCGATGCTCCGGCGGCTCTACGGGCTCTCTTCCACGGACTACGAGGGCGTTCTGTTTTATTACCCGGCCTCCAATATGGGCGCGGACGAGCTGCTCGTTTTGAAGCTCGCGGACGAGAGCCAGTCCGCGGCGGTCTCCGAAGCCATCTCGAAACGGCTCGAAACGCAGCGCGACAGCTTTGACGGCTACGGCGCGGAGCAGTTCGCGCTGCTCACGGACCACGCCGCCGTCGAGATTCGCGGCGTATATGTGCTTTTTGCCGTCTGCGAAAACGAGCAGGCGGTTCGGGAATCCTTTCTAAACGCGTTGTAAAGGGGGCGGGACTGTGGCTTTCGGCGATCTGATTTTTGTTTTTGTCTTTCTTCCGGTCTGTCTGCTGCTCTACATCCTGACCCCGGGGAAGTTCTCCAACGTCCTGCTGCTTATCTTCAGCCTTCTTTTCTTTGCGTGGGGAACGCCGGAATACCTCGTTTTGATGCTGTGCAGTCTCGC
This sequence comes from uncultured Clostridia bacterium, assembly GCA_947631835.1. Classification (GTDB taxonomy): domain Bacteria; phylum Bacillota; class Clostridia; order Oscillospirales; family Acutalibacteraceae; genus Hominenteromicrobium. The sequence continues at coordinate 7,135 of CANRMW010000028.1, forward strand.
CTTCAACTACGCGGCGGGCCGGGAGATCTCCGCGCTGCGCGCTTCGGGGCGCCGCGTGCTTCCAAACATCGTGCTTATCACGTCCGTCCTCGCGGACCTCGCGCTCCTCGGCTACTGGAAATACGCGGGCTTTCTGCTGGAAACGGTCAACGCGGTCTTCGGCACCTCGTTTGCCGCGCGGGAGCTGCCGCTCCCCGTGGGCCTCTCCTTCTTCACGTTCTCCCTGATCTCGTACCTCGCGGACATCCGGCGCGGCAAAACGGAAGGCGCGAAGGATCCGCTCACCTTCGCGCTCTTTGTGACCTTCTTCCCGAAGCTCGCCTCCGGCCCCATCGTCGCCTACCCCGAGATGGAGGAGCAGCTCGCGCATCACCCGTTCACATGGAGGCAGTTCGGCGCGGGCGCGCGGTGCTTCCTCGTGGGCCTTTCGAAAAAGATCCTTCTCGCGAACACGCTCGCGGACACGTTCTACACGCTCTCGGCGGTCCCGCCGGAGGAGCTCACCGCGGCGTCCGCTTGGCTCTGCGCGCTTTCCTACGCGTTCATGCTCTACTTTGATTTCAGCGGGTATTCCGATATGGCGGTCGGTCTTGGCCGCATGTTCGGCTTCCGCCTTCCGAAGAACTTCGATTACCCCTATCTCTCCTCGAGCATCTCCGAGTTCTGGCGGCGCTGGCACATCACGCTGGGCGCGTGGTTCCGGGAATACGTCTATATCCCGCTCGGCGGCAGCCGCGTCCACCCGTTCCGCATCTTTCTCAACCTGATGGTCGTCTGGCTCCTGACGGGCCTCTGGCACGGCGCGGGCTCGACGTTCCTCATCTGGGGCCTTTACCACGGCACACTCGTCGTACTCGAAAAGCTCGTCCTCGACAATGTCTTGGAAAAGATCCCAAAGCCCATCCGCATCGCCGTGACCTTCCTGCTCGTGGTCGTCGGCTGGGTGTTCTTCTTCTCGCAAACGCCCGTGGAAGCGCTCACGCGCCTCAGCCGGATGTTCTTCTTCGGCGGGGCGGCGGACGGCGCGGCGGCCTATTATGCCTTCGGCGCGCTGCGTCCGCTGCTGCTCGGCGTCCTCGCCGCTCTCCCCCTCGGCGCGCGGCTCGGCACGGAGCTTGCCCGCCGGGGCCAGCCCTGGACGCTGCTCTCTGTCTTTTACTTTGCGGCGCTGTTTCTGCTGTGCGTCGCCGGCATGATGAACGAAACGTATTCCGCGTCTCTGTACGCCCAATTCTGAAAGGAGGGAAACCGCGTGGAACAACCGAACCGCCCGCGCCGGGAAACGCCCGCGCGCAGGGAATCCCCGCCGGCGCGGCAGCCCTCCCGCACGGCGGCGCCCCGCCCGCTCCCCAACCCGCGGGAAGCGCGCAAGCAGGCGCGGCTCCGCGCCCTCCAGCGGCAGAGCACCTGGACCGGCGTCCTCTTTCTTGCCGCCGTCCTGACGCTCTCCCTCCTCAGCCTCGCGCTCCCGGACCGCGACTTTTCCCCGGCGGAAAACCGCAGGCTAAAGCAGTTCCCGAGCTTTTCCGTTTCCGGGCTGCTCGGCGGCTCCTATTTTTCCGACTGGACCGACTACACCGCCGAACAGTTCGCCGGGCGCGATCACTGGATCACGCTGGAGCTGAAATTCCGTCAGCTCCTCGGCGCGCAGGAGGCGAACGGCGTCCTGCTCTGCAAGGACGGCTATCTGATGGAGCCGCCTGTCGAGCCGGATGAATCGGCGGTCCGGAAAAACCGGGACGCCGTCAACGCGTTTGCCGCCCGGCACCCGGAGCTTTCCGTCTCCATGGCCGTCGTGCCGACGGCCGCGTACATACTTTCCGACAAGCTCCCAGGGAACGTCCCCGTGCGCGACCAGCACGCGGACATCACGGCATTCGCGTCCCGCCTGCAGAACGTGCAGTTCATCGACGTCTCCGACGCGCTCCTTGCCCGCAGCGCGGAGCCGCTCTATTACAAAACGGACCACCATTGGACGACGCTCGGCGCGCGGGCCGCGTTTGAGGCCATGGCCCCGGCGCTGGGCATCGACGCGTCGGGCATGCAGTACGAGACCTACACGGTGAGCGGCAATTTTGAAGGAACGCTCGCCGCAAAAAGCGGATGCCGCGACGTGCAGGACACCATCGAGATCGCGGTGCCCGAGACCGACGTGCTTTTCTACCGGGTGAACGAGGGCGACCCGACCCGCTTCGCCACGCTCTACGACGACGCAAGCCTTTCCGGGAACGACCAGTACGCGCTGTTCCTCGGCGGCAACGCCGCGCGCGTGGACGTCACGACAACCGCCGAGACCGGGCGCACGCTGCTTCTCTTCAAGGACTCCTACGCAAACTGCCTGATGCAGTTCCTCTATCCGCACTTTGACCGGATCATCCTCATCGACCCCCGGTATTACTATTCCACCGCCGACGACCTCCTGCTGCGCGAATCCGTCACGGACGTGCTGTTCCTCTACAACGCGAACACGTTCTTCGAGGACCGTTCCCTCTGCGAGGTCTTAGGCCCGTGAGCGAAGGGGGAAAGCGTAAACGGAAGAAGCCAAAACGCAAAAGAACAGGGACGTCCCCGCAAAGCGCGCGGGGAACGTCCCTTGTTTTTTCTGCTTTCAGTCCCGCGTTTCCGCTTCACTCCGATCTTCCGGAGGCGGCGGAGATCATGAAAATGGAGATGATGTCGAGCACCGCTTCCACGATCAAAGAGACCCCGGTGAAGATCCACAGCGCGACGGCGGCGCCGAACGGATTCCCCAAAATGACGACGCTGCAGATCAGGGAGACTACGGCGCTCGCTGCGGGCAGGCCCCATCTGCCGAGCTTCATGCGGATCAGGTCCACGGTCCACTGGACCTTGAAGAGCCCGACGATCAGAACGACGACGCCGTAAAGCACGGCGAGAACCGGGAACGCGACGATAAACCAGTCGGAACGGGCAACGCAGAAGATGCCCGCGACCAAAGCGAGCAGCCCCTTGAAAAGCGACTGGCTCGACGCGGCCTCGACGGGATCCGAACCGAAATAGCTGAGCACGCTGATGATCCCCGTCGCGATCAGAACGGCGCCGAACGCCGTAAGGATGGCGACGGTGAACTTCGCCGGATTGATCAGGAGCAAAGTGCCGACCAGGATCTCAAAGAGGCACAGAAGAAGGCTGTTTGCATGCTGCTTCAAAAATTTCATAGCGATTCTCTTCCTTTCCGGACGTCCGTAAAATTTGAAGTTCTGATATCCATAGTATAGCATGGGGCGCGCCGAAAAGCAAGGACACACGGCGGGAAATTAAAAAAGAGGGAATCTGTGTTTTGGGAACGCTCCCGCGCCGCGCGCTCACCGCCCCCGCAGGACAAGCCCGCACACCGTTTCAACATGCTTCGTAAACGGGAACATATCGACCGGCTGGATCTTCTCCGCGCGGTAGCCGCGCTCGACGGGCAGCTTCAGGTCCCGCGCAAGCGTCTCCGGATTGCAGGAGATGTAGACGATGCGCTGCGGCGCGAGCTTCGCGGCGGCCTTCAAAAACTGCGGCGTGCTCCCCGCGCGCGGCGGGTCGAGGAACAGCACGTCGCAGCGGGCGCGTTCCTTCGCGAGCTCCGTCAGCAGCTCTGTGGAATCCGCGCAGACGAACCGCGCGTTCCGGATGCCGTTTTCCTTCGCGTTCTGCCTCGCGTCCCGCACGGCGGCCGCGTTCAGCTCCACCCCGAGGACCTCGCCTGCCTGCCCCGCCGCCGCAAGCCCGATGGTCCCGGTCCCGCAGTACGCGTCAAGGACGGTCTCCTTCCCGGTGAGCCGCGCAAAATCCAGCGCGGTCCGGTACAGCGTCTCGGTCTGCACGGGGTTCACCTGGAAGAACGACCGCGAGGATATGCGGAACCGCAGCCCGCAGAGCGCCTCCGTGATATACCCCGAGCCGAAGAGCACGCGCTCCTCCTCCCCGAGCACCATGGAGGTGAACCTTCCGTTGACGTTCTGCACGACCGTCGTGATCTCCGGGAAAAGCGCGGTGAGCTTTTCCACAAACTTCGCGCGGCCGGGAAACTCCGGCGTCGCCGTGACGAGCACCGTGAGGATCTCCCCCGTGCCGAACGCGCGCCGCACGAGCACATGGCGCAGCAGGCCGCGTCCCCGGCGCTCGTCGTAGGCGGGCAGCTTCATTTCGATGAGGAGCCTGCGCACACCGCGCACGATCGCGCTGCACGCCGCGTCCTCGATCATGCAGTCGTCCGTCGGGACGATGTTGTGCGTCGCGCTCTGGTAGATCCCCGAAACGACCTTCCCCTGCCGCATGCCGAAGGCCGCCTGCACCTTCGCGCGGTAATGCAGCGGGTCTGCCATCCCGAGCACCGGCGCGACCCGCCCGTAGCGCCCCAAAAGCCCGATGCACATCCGGTACTTCATCGCGAGCTGTTCTTCATAGGTGAGATTCTGCAGTTGGCACCCGCCGCATTTTTTCGCGTGCGGACACCGCTCGTTGACAGGCACAGGCATGCGGTTTCCCCCTTGAAAAAGGAAAATGATTTTCTCTATTTTAGCACAGTTTCCCCTCCCCCGCAACCCGCCCGGGCCGAAAGCGGCACGCCTCCACGCCGCTTTTTCGAAAAAATTCTCCGATTTTCAAAAATGGTCTTGACTTTCTTCTTTGACCGTTGTATAATAATCAAGCGTTCGAAAGAACAGCGGCTTGGAGGAGTTCCCGAGTGGTCAAAGGGGGCAGACTGTAAATCTGTTGCGAGTCGCTTCGATGGTCCGAATCCATCCTCCTCCACCACGTCGGAGCAAAGTCCGCTTTGCTCCGACGGTTTTTTATGCCTTCGTCCAAAAAGCGTCTCCCGCCCGCTTTTGCGGAGATTCCCGGCTCCCTCCGGCCGGTGAACGTTTCAGAAAGGTCCGAAGCGGCGCGTCGTTGCGGCTCGCCGCTTTTTCATGCGCGGACGCGGCTCCGCCGAACCGAGGAGACCGCGCCTTGCGCCAAAAGGCCGGCAGGATCCGAAAGGGTCCCGCCGGCCTTCCATTTTCACTGCTCCTGCGGCTTTTTCCAGCCGCCGGAGGCCGCCTCACGTTCGGTCCGCGTATTCGAGATAGATCTGGAGCGCCTCGGGAAAGAGGTTTGCACCCTGCCCGGGGTAGACATCGACCAACTGCGGTACCATCACATTCGTCGAGGCGCCGCTTTCAAAGGTCATTGTCTGCATCCCGCCGCCGATCTTCGCGCGCACGCCTTCGGCGGAGGCATAGCGGTCCGGCTTTCCGCGCTGCGAGGTCAGCAGGACGCCACCGGAGAACGCCACCTCCGCGTCCGGCTCCACTTCGATCTGCACCCCACCCATTTTTTCGACGTCCTCCATGTCGAGGCCGAAAAGCGCGGCGAGCACCGCTTCGTCCGGGGCGTCCTCGGGCGCGGGCAGCCCGGCGTTGTCCCGGCGCGCCGCCTCCACGAGCCGCGCGCGCACCGCTTCGCGGTCCGCCTCGGGGATCTCCAAATCGGGGGGCGTTTCCTTCACTTCGGAATAGACGAACGGCCGGATGGCGATCGCCGCGCTGACCGCCGCCTCGCGGTTCGGCGCGCGGTCGTAGGTCTCAGAGGAGGCGAGCGCCGCCGCGTCCGCCAGCATCCCGTCAGTCCGCTCGCCGTCAAAGAGGTCGCGGCAGGAGAGCGTCACGGTGCGCCCCTCGAGATACAGCTTTTCCTCGAGCCGGAAAATCTTGTACGGCGGGGCGGGCGTGCTCCCGCGCCAGACGCCGTCCGCCTGCGGCAAAAACGGGAAGTGCCGCGCGCGCTGCGCCTCGAGCATGGATCTCGCGAGCGCCACGGCCTTCTGCACATCCGCGCGGTCCACGCTGCCCGGCTCGACGGTATTCAGCACGTCCTCGCCGGTCTCCACGTTCAGAAAGCGCATTTCCTCATCGTTGTACTCATTCCAGACCGTCTCGGTGTAGCTGCCGATCATGCCGCCGGTCTCCGTGTTCCAGCCGGCCTCCTCGACGCTCGTGTCCACCCGGACGGCGGCGACCTCGTCCTCCTCCGGGATGCGCGGCACGCCGATCCAGCCCATCGCGACGCAGAGGTTCAGCACGGCCGCCGCGCAAAGTCCCGCGGCGCTCCACCGCGCGGCCTTCCACATTCCCTTCGGCGAGTGCGTGTAGAGCAGGTGCAGCACGAGGCCGGAGGCGATCGCCGCGACCGCGCCGCAGAGGACGTACATCGCGTAGCTGCTGCGGAACATATAGAGCGAGAGGATGCTCATGACGAGCGCGGCGTCCAGTGCCGTCACCGCGCGGACGAGCTTCTGGAAGCCCGTCGCGAAGCCGCCCTCGCCGAGCTCGCTGCGCCTGCGGCAAAAGCCCCAGAACCCGACGGCAAACGGGACCACGATCCAGAGCGCGAGCGGCAGGAGCATCCACGTCTCGTGGTTCACGACGGTCTCCCACGGGAGGATGTACGGCGAAAAAACGTCGCCGCTCACCGAATACGCGGAGACCGGGATGGACGCGCGGACGAGCCAGCCGACGCAGACGTTCGCGACCGTCCCGCCGAGGCCGAGCACCGCCGTGGAGAGGACCATCTCCCAGACGCTCCCGGCAAACGCCGCGCACATCGCGGTGAAGAAATAGATGGCGAGCCCTCCAACGAAGATCATCACGGCGTTCTCGAGCACGACGTACCATGTGTCCGGGAAGAACTGCGGCACCGCGAAGAGCAGCGCGGAAAGCGCGGAGGCCGCGAAGAGCACCGCGCCCGCGGCCATCGCGAGCACCGCCGCGCCGACCCGCCCGAGGAACAGCTCCACGCGCGTCACGGGGAGCGAATGCACGCCGTCCACGCGGGCGCGGTGAAAGAGATAGCTGAACTGCAAAACGGCGAGCAGGAGCGCGAAGAACATCATCGGCAGCATCCCGCAGAAGAAGACGGTCTCGTCCTTCAAAAAGCCCAGCATCCCCGCGAGGGACTTCATGTACCACTCGTTGCCGGCGGCAAACAGCACGGAGATCGCGGGCAGGAGCAGCAGCGCGCCGAGCCCGAGCGCGAGCAGGATGTACTGCGCGCGAAGCTGCGTCGTGACGACGCGCCAGACGGTTTTCGAACGAATCACGGTCTTTTTCATTGGATCTCCCCCTTATTCCAAAACACGCGCCGCGTCGTAGCCGACGGACTCCATCTCGCTGATGAAGACCTCCTCGAGCGAGAGCGGCAGGAACTCGCAGAACACCGGGCGCAGCGCGGCGAGCTTTTCCTCCGCCGCCTCCCGTTCGCCGCGCAGGACGAGCGTCACGAGCGTCCCCGTGCGCTCGAGCGAAACGACGTCGAGTGCCGCGCGGAGCGCTTCGTCCGAGACGGGCTGCGCGAACACCACCTGTACGCGGTGCATTCCGAGGTGCAGCTCGTCGATCTCCTTTTCGAGCAGCACGCCGCCCTCGTGCAGAAGGCCGACGGTGTCGCAGAAATCCTCGAGCTCGCGCAGGTTGTGCGAGGCGATCAGCACGGTCATCCCGCGCTCCGCGACCTCGTTTGCGATCACGCGCTTCAAGAGCCGCCTGATCACCGGGTCGAGCCCGTCGAAAACCTCGTCGAGCAACAGATAATCGGGTGCGGCGGAGAGCGCGGAGATCAGCGCGGCCTGCCGCTGCATCCCCTTGCTCATCGTGGAGATGCGCTTCTTCTCGGCGAGCGGGAACACCCCGCAGAGCTTCTCGTACTTTTTCCAGTCATAGCGCGGGTAGAACGCCGCGTAGAGCCGCGCGGTGCTCCGAAGCGTCGCGCCCGCCTCAAAGACCGGGCTGTCCGGCACGAAGATCATTCTCTCCTTCACCGCGACGTTCTCATAGACCGGCGCGCCGTCCACCGCCGCCGTGCCCTCGTCGGGCCGGTACACGCCGGAAAGCACGCGCAGGAGCGTGGATTTCCCCGCGCCGTTCGAGCCGACCAGCCCGACGATCCGCCCCGTCTCCACGCAAAGGTCCACATGGGAGAGCGCTCTCGCCTCCCCGAACCGCTTTGTCAGGTCTCTGACTTCGATCATGATGTTTCCTCTCCTTTCTCCTTGGGCGCCGGATCCGCCGCATACGCTTCCTCCACCGTCCGCGCGGCCTCCTTTGGCGAAACGCCCGCGTCGCGGCAGTCCGCCGCCGCCGCCCGAAGCGCCTCCAGCGCGCGCCGCCGGCGGTCGGCGAGCAGGTCGCCCTTTTCCGCGAGGAACGATCCGCGCCCCGGCAGCGAGCAGATCAGCCCGTCGCGCTCGAGCGCGGCATACGCCTTCTGCACGGTGTTCGGGTTCACTCCGGCGCTCTGCGCCACGCTGCGCACGCTCGGGAGCTGCCCGCCGGGCTCCAGCACGCCGAGCGCCGCGAGCTTCAGGATGCCGTTGTAGACCTGTTCCCAAACGGGCACCGGGCTTTTGTAATCGATGTAGAGCATCCCGATCTCCAACCTCCTTTTTCAAAACTGTACTATGCGTATTAGTACAGTTACAGTATAGCGCGCGCCGCACCGCCTGTCAAGAGGGAAAATGAAAAAACTCCCGCTCCACCCGCGCGCGAAAAAGGCTTGCGGGGCAATATGGGATGGGTGTATAATAGAGGCGGCAGAACGGGAGGAGGAATGCGGATTGACCGAAATGGAACAGCGCGCCGCCGCAAAACGCTTTTCCGAGAAATGGAAAGATGTCGGGGACGAAAAGCAGGACACGCAGCGTTTTTGGACACAGCTTCTGCGCGAGGTCCTCGGCGTGGAGGCCCCGGAGGAAATGATCCGGTTCGAGGTGCCTGTGGAGCGTCTTGGACACACAAATTATGTAGATGCGATCCTGCCGGAGACCCATGTGCTGATCGAACAGAAAAGCCTTTCCGTGGACCTTCGGAAGGGCTACCGGCAGTCGGACGGGGCGATCCTCTCGCCGTTTGAGCAGGCGCGCCGCTATGCCGGGCATCTTCCCCACAACGAGAATCCTCGATGGATCGTCGTCTCGAATTTCGCGGAGTTTCAGATCCACGACATGAACGCCCCGAACTCCGAGCCGGAGACCGTCCGGCTGGCGACGCTGGAGAAGGATTTCACACAGCTGAAATTTCTGGTGAACACGGGCAGCGAGCTCGTGCGCAAGGAGATGGAGATCTCCCTGCAGGCGGGCGAGCTGGTCGGCGTGCTTTACAACGCCCTGCTCCGGCAGTACATCGACCCGAAGGACCCGGAGACGCTGCGAAGCCTGAATATGCTCTGCGTGCGGCTGGTCTTTTGCCTTTACGCGGAGGACGCCGGGGTCTTCGGAGGCCGCAGCCGGTTCCACGATTACCTCGAGGCGCACAGGAAAGACGCCCGCCGCGCGTTCATGGACCTGTTCAAGGTGCTCGACACGAAGCCGGAGGACCGGGACCGGTACATGGACGACGACCTCGCCGCGTTCCCGTATGTGAACGGCGGACTGTTCAGCGACGAAAGCGTCGTCATTCCGCGCCTGACCGGAGACATCGTCGAACTGCTTCTGCGCCGCGCGAGCGAGGATTTTGACTGGAGCGAGA
>CANRMW010000029.1 GCA_947631835.1 uncultured Clostridia bacterium
AAAACGGCGGGCCTTTTTCTTTTTGCCGTGCTTTCCGAAAGAGGGTAGGAAATGTCAGTTGACGGGAGAATATTTGTTCGATATACTGGATAGTAGAGCGAAAGCCCGGGGAACGGCGCCCTTTTCAAAGCGAAGGGCGGCGGTCCCGAATTTTTTTTTGGAAGGAGAGCGGAATTGAGACAGCGGGCACTCTACGACATCCCCTTTGACGGGATGACCTTTGAAACGCGGCGAAGGCTCGCGGGACCCACGCGGCGGGTGACGTTCCAGAGCCGGGGCAGCGTGCGGCGCGCGTTCGCCGTCATGCGGCGGTACGGGATCCTCGCGGCGCGGCTCGTGCGGGCGGAGAGCGACGACTACGACACCCATTGGGAGGTGCTGCTCCCGGAGGCGGTCTCCGGGGAGGAGCGGGAGCAGATCGCGGAGAGGAGCGCGGCGCTCCTCTCCGCGTGGAAGGAAGCGCGGGGCGGCGCGGGCGCGCTCGCCCTGTACCGGGAATACCGGTTCTGCGCGGACGTGTGCTGCGCGCTCGGGCTGGGAAGGGCGCTGCGCGGAAAGCTGTTCGGCGCGGACCCGGACCGCGCGCTCGGGGACCTCGATGGGGCGCGGGCGGCCGTGCGCCGATTTGAAGCGGAAAAGGCGCGGCGCAGGGCGCGCGCCGGAAAGGAGACGGAACAATGAAGCGGATCGCAGCGGAGCGCGTGGAAGACCGTGACGCTCCCGTGAGCCGCGCGGCAGTCCCCGAAGGGGACGGAGATCAAGAGGAGGGAAAGATTTGAAGGAAGAAATGACAAAGCTCTCGGCGTCGCTGTTTTTTGCGTCGCTGTGTTCGTATCTCGGAAAGCTCGCCGCGCCGTTCGCGGTGCTGTGCGGGGCGATGGCGCTCGACTACGCGACGGGCGTCGTGAAGGCGTACATCACCGGGACGCTGAGCTCGAAGACCGGGCTGAAGGGGATCCTCCGCAAGCTCAGCGCCATGGCGATGGTCGCCGTCGGCGCGGGCGTGGACTACCTGCTCTCCGGCGCGCTGCGGGCGGCGGGCGCCGCCGGGGAGCGCGCGCTGTTCTGCGGGATGCTGGTGGCGGTGTGGCTCATCGTGAACGAGCTGATCTCCGTGCTGGAAAACCTCGCGGCGGTGGGCGTGCCGGGCTTCGCGCCCCTGCAGCGGCTCCTGCGGCACCTGAAGGACAGCGTGGAGGACCGGGGAGGGGAAAAGTGACGCGGTACACGGACAGCCCGCTCGTCACGGTCACGCACATCTCCCCGAACCGGAACAGCCCGCGGGAGCACGCGATCGACACGGTCTCCGTACATTGCACGGCGGGACCGTGCACCGCGGAATCGCTCGGCGCGCTCTTTGCCTCTCCTGCGCGGGAGGCATCGTCCAACTACGGCATCGGCTCGGACGGGAGCGTCGGGCTGTATGTGCGGGAATCGGACCGCTCGTGGTGCACCTCGCACGCCGCGAACGACCACCGCGCCGTGACCGTCGAGGTCTCGAGCGACAGCTTCGAGCCGTACCGCGTGACAGACGCGACGTATGCGCGGCTGCTCGATCTGCTGGAGGACGTTTGCAGGCGGAACGGAAAGCGAAAGCTGCTCTGGTTCGGCGACAAAGAAACGACGCTCGCGTACACCCCGAAGGAGGACGAGATGGTGATGACCGTCCACCGCTGGTTTGACCGCAAGTCCTGCCCGGGGGCGTATCTTTACGAACGGCACGGGGAGATCGCCGAAGAGGTGACGCGACGGCTCGCCGACGAAGAGCGGGCGTGCCCGCCCTACCGCGTGCGCCGCAGCGGGACGGACGCGCAAAGCCAGATCGGGGCGTTCTCGATTTTGGAGAACGCGGTGCGGTTCGCCAAGGCGCATCCGGGGTATGCGGTATTTGACGGCGCGGGCCGCGCGGTCTTCGGGGAGGCGGAGACCGGCGTTCCCTACACGGTGCGGGCGGTCTGCGACGCGCTCAACATCCGCGACGCGCCGACGGTGCGCGGCAGGGCGGTCGGGCAGATCACGGACCGGAACCTCTACACCGTGGTGGAGGAGGCGGCCGGCGAAGGCTCCGCGAGGGGCTGGGGCAGGCTCAGGAGCGGCGCGGGGTGGATCGCGCTCGACTGGACGGAAAGAGCGGAAGAAAGCGCGCGGACTTCTTGACAGAAGCGCGCAAATAGAGTACACTTTTCCTTGCGGCGGGGAGATCCGAAACGCGGAAAAGGACCGCTCTCCCCCGCCGGTCCAACGCTTTTGGGAGAAGGAGTCGTGGAGAAAAGCATGGCGAAAACGGAACGCATCCAGAATATGACGGAAGGACGCCCCGCGCGGCTGCTCTTGACCTTTGCCGTGCCGCTGATGCTCGGGAATGTGTTCCAGCAGCTCTACACCGTGGTGGACACCGCGATCGTCGGGCAGGCGCTCGGCGTTTCGGCACTTGCGGCGCTCGGCGCGGCGGACTGGTTCAACTGGCTCGTGCTGGGCATGGTGACGGGCCTCGCGCAGGGCTTTTCGATCTACATGTCGCAGCGGTTCGGCGCGAACGACGAGGAAGGGCTGAACCGTTCCGTCGGGGTGACGGTCGTGCTCGCGGCGGCGCTCGCCGTTTTGCTGACGGCCGTCAGCGAGCTGGCGCTCCTGCCGGTGCTGCGGCTGATGGGCACGCCGGAGGAGGTCATGGGCGGCACGGTGACGTATCTTGCGATCATGTTCGGCGGCATCCCGATCATCATGGCGTACAACGTGCTGGGGAGCATCCTGCGCGCGCTCGGCGACAGCCGGACGCCGCTCTATGCGATGGTCCTCGCGTCGCTCCTCAACATCGGGCTCGACCTGCTCTTTGTCGTCGTGTTCCACTGGGGCATCGCCGGGGCGGTGGTCGCGACGCTGATCGCGCAGCTTTTCGCGGCGGGATACTGCTTCCTCGCGGTGCGGCGCGTGCGCGTGCTGCACCTGCGGAAGGAACACTTCGTGCCCGAAAAGGCGCTCGTCCTTCGGCTGCTCGGGCTGGGGACGCCCGTCGCGGCGCAGAACCTCATCATCGCGGTCGGCGGGATGGTCGTGCAGTCGGTGGTCAACCGCTACGGCGTGCTGTTCGTGGCGGGCTTTACCGCGACGAACAAGCTCTACGGCATCCTCGAGATCGCCGCGACCTCGTTCGGGTATGCGGTGACGACGTTCGTCGGGCAGAACCTCGGCGCGGGGCGGAACCGCAGGATCCGCGCCGGGATGCGCGCCGCGACGTGGCTCGCGCTCGTGACCTCCGGGATCATCACGGCGGCGGTGCTGCTCTTTGGGCGCGCGGCGCTCGGGCTCTTCATCTCCGGCACGGCGGAGGAGGTCGCGTATTCCACCGAGGTCGCCGTGCATTACCTCGACATCATGGCGGTGTGCCTCGCCGTGCTCTATATGCTGCACATCTACCGCTCCGGGCTGATGGGCCTCGGCGACACGGTGATCCCGATGGTCTCCGGTGTCGTCGAGTTCGCGATGCGCATTTCGGTCGCGCTGCTTTTGCCGATGCTCCTCGGGCAGGAGGGCATCTTCTACGCGGAGGTCATCGCCTGGGCCGGGGCGGCGGCGCTGCTCGTGACATCGTTCCTCGTGCGGCTGCGAAAGCTGAAGCCGGAAGCGGAAACATAAAGGCGGACGTCCTGCCGGGAACGGCGGGACGCCTGTCTTTGTATGCGCCCTTGCGGTGTTATTTTCGCTTGGGGGTTCCGTTTCATGGCGGGAGCGCAACCTGAAATTGCGGGAACAAAGAAAAAAGCATACGGCGGGTGGTAGACCTTTCGGCTGCATGGAGATATACTATTCTCAACGCACGACCGTGCAAAGGATGAGGAGGAAGTTTGATGAGCTTTGGCAAAAACTTGCAACACCTGCGGCGTATGTGCGGAGAGATGACGCAGGAGGCTTTGGCGGAAAAGCTGAAAGTCAGCCGACAGACCGTTTCCAAATGGGAACTGGACGAATCAACGCCCGAAATGGAGAAAGCCATCGAGCTTTGCGGGCTGTTCAACTGTTCTCTGGACAATCTGTTTCGCGAAGAGATGGGCGTCTGTGACGACGCATACACGAACCTTCGCGTGGAGACTGTTCCGGGGTTTCGGTATGTAAAGCACGCGGTGATCAGCAGCGATCCCGAGGGGGACGCCATCCGCTGGGCGTGCAGCGTCGCCCGCGACAACGGCGTGGAACACCCCCGGGTGGTCGGGTGGGACTTTCCGTGTGTTACGGTGGACCAGATCCATGTTTACCACATGCATGGCTATGAGGCCGCATGGATCCTGCCCGAAGGCGCAGCGCCGGAAGGAGTGGAGATCTTCGAGCAGAAGGCGCACAAATATGCCGCGATCCACATCCCCGAACCTTTCAAAAATCCTTTTGCGGTCATTCCCAACGCGTATAAGACGTTAATGGAATATATGCGCATCAACGGTTTGAAGCACACGGACAAGGATGTGATCCCGTGCTTTGAGACGGACGGCGATACCATGGATGTGTACATTGCCTGCATATAGCTGTCATACCGTGCTTTCACCCGACAAAATGCGCGAATCTGATAAGGGTTTTCGAAGTCAGCGATCGACCTCGGAAGCCCTTTCTTTCAGGCATGTTTCGGCTTTTCCGCGCCGGAGGGGGGTTTTTCCGTTTGTATCAAAAACAGCAGGAACTCTGATACAAAGCCGAGGGAAAAATGAAAAGAACGCCTTTGCGATGTAATTTTCGCTTGGAGTGTAAAAGGTGTGGCGGGTAACGCCCGGTTATTTTTATGTGCTTTCCGGTTTTGCAGAAATATGGTATAATACCGCAAAGTGCTGCGGTTATTATAAAGATTTGTATTTGCCCGCCCAGTTTGCCGCTTCGCAGCAACGGGCGATTGCTGATTATACCAACGCGCTTCGCGCTTGGTATAAATTGCAAAAATGACAGGAGCCCGAAGAGCAGCGGCATTCAAGAAAAGAGATGTCTATCATGTAGTATCTTGTGAGAAAACCGTAGATATATAGTGAAGCCGGAGAGGAGGCGAGGCGGATGCTTGATGATGAAAAAATCATTGCGTTGTTTTTTTTCCGTTCGGAGCGGGCAATACGGGAATTGGACATAAAATACGGCAGGGTGTGTCAAAAGCTCTCTTACAACATCCTAAATAACAGGCAGGACGCGGAGGAATGTGTGAACGATGCTTATTTGAGCGCATGGAACACGATCCCTCCGGCAAAGCCTGATCCTCTGCATTCTTACATCTGTAAAATCGTTCGCAATATCTCTCTGAAACGGTATGATTACAAGAAAGCGGCAAAAAGGGACAGCGTATATGAGATCGCAATGCAGGAGATCGAGGATTCATTATCCGCGCCGGATACGGTCGAAGCGGAGATCGAAGCGAAGGAGTTAGCCGGGATCATTGAGAACTTTATGGAGACCCTGAGCGTAGAAAACCGAGTCATATTTATGAGGCGGTATGCGTACATGGAGCCCTATTCAGACATATCTGCCCGTGTCGGACTGCCGGAGAAAACCATATCTGTCCGACTTACCCGTATCCGCCAGAAAATGAGGAGATACTTGATTGAAAGAGAGGTTTTACGATGAACAAAATGAAGTTTGCCGAAGCTATGAGCATGGTAGATGACAGGTACTATGAGGAGGCCGAATATTATCAGCGAAAGGACGGCAAGAGAACCGGAAAGCGTCCACTGCTGCTCGCTGCCTGTCTTGTTATTTTACTTGCGCTTTGCGGCTTTGCCTATATGGCATCCGTATATTGGGGAAGCGGTCCCGCCGATGGGTCAAGCTTTGAAGAACTGACAAAACCGTTTGGAACAATAGCAGGAGACGAGAGCACGTTTACAGAAGTGGAGGACAGCGCTTGGACGAGAAGCGAACTTATCTCGGATTACAGCAGCGTTTATGCAGACAATTCAGCAATGTATTTTTTAAATGGGAATATCATTCCGTCTGTTTATTTCAGTCCAGCTTGGATGGTCATCTTTGCGCAGGAAGACGGAGCCGGAATGCGTTTGGATTCGGGAGATACGGTAAAATTTGATTATGTTCTCAAAAACAAACAAAGTCTTGAAATCGAAATGGGCTACATTCTAAATGGGCAATATTATGAACTATCAAAAGCACTTGGAAGTCATAATGAAACAGATTTTCAGGCGGATGAAGCCGGTGAATATTATTTTTGCCTTACAAACCGAGCGTCAACAAACGCAGTAATCGATAACGGAAGCATTACGAAACATTGACCTGTCAAGCGGTAATGATGATTTTCATGATGTTGAGGAAATCGTTGAATTGATCAAAATAGGAAAAAAGAATTTCCTGTTTACAAAAAAGATTTTCCTGCCGTATCAAAACCACAAAAAACAAGACCACGCCTGCGAGGGGCCTCGATCGGCTTTTCAGTGTGAAAGGGAGGCGGGAGCGGGTGGAGGCTGGGATCAGAGGGAGGCCCCCGGTTTTGACCGGGACCTCCCCCTCTCATATCCGCTCGTTGGTCGGTGAGAGAGGCACGGATGTTAAGCGAAATTAACAACAGAAGTTTGTGACAGCTAACGCGAAATTCGGGATGTTTGCCGAAATTAACAAACCGGGGATTTTTTCGCCGGAAAAGCATTGACAAAACCGGGATTTTGCGGTATTCTTTTTAGCGGTTAGCAGGTGCTAACCAAAAAATAACCGTTGACGTTAGAGCTTGCTAACGCGCGGCGCGTCACCGGCTGTGGGGGCCGGAGACGGGCCGCACGGGCGGCGAACAGCACCCGCCGAACGCGGTGCGGCAATCGCTCCAAAAGGCGCAGGGCGTGTCGGGTCCCCGAACAGGGCGGCGCGGACGGAGTCTTGGGGCGGGCTGCGCGGGCGTGTAAGTGAAGCCTAACGTGTGAGCAGAGAGGATGGGGTGAATGATGCCGCTTTCGCTGGCAGCCGTGGGTGAGGAAAACGTCATCCGGAAGATCGGCGGAAAATGCGAGGTGCGACAGCATCTCGAAAATCTCGGCTTTGTCGTGGGCGGGCTTGTCACCGTGGTGGCGTCCATGGGCGGGAACATCATCGTGAACGTCAAGGACTCCCGGGTGGCGATCAGCCGCGAGATGGCCGGAAAGATCATGATCTGAGGAAGGGGTGAACGGGATGAAGACACTGAGAGACGCGAAGATCGGCGAGACCGTGACGGTGATGCGGCTCCACGGAGAGGGCGCGGTGAAGCGCCGGATCATGGACATGGGCATCACGAAGGGCGTCGAGATCTTTGTGCGCAAGGTCGCGCCGCTGGGCGACCCGGTGGAGGTCAAGGTGCGCGGCTATGAGCTCTCCCTGCGCAAGAATGACGCCGAGATGATCGAAGTCGGATAAGGTCTGAGCCTTTCTGGAAGAAAGGCTCGCGAAAGACTTCATCCGGGCTCGGCCGTGGGCGAAGTGAAGTTTTGGAGCACGCCGCTCCACAGGGGGTTGCCTCCGGCGCGGAGGAAGTAGATTCCCTGTTCGTGTATGGGCACAATGTGATGGGCTGGCTTTCGTCGGGCGTCCGTGACGCCCGAAAGGGAACCCCCGGCGAGGGTTCCCTACGCGTAATCGTCCCCGCAGGAGACAATTACAGCTACCCTCCTGCGCTTTCGGAGTATAAGGGTTTCGCGGCTTGCGAGCCGCGCTGAGGGGCGCTGCCCCTCGACCCCGCCGTCTTTGAAAAGGCGGGCGAAACTTTTGCCGTTGCCCTACGAAGGCCGACGGGGGACGGAGGCAGACCCACCATGCAAACCAAATTTCTGGCGCGGGGGAGTATTCCCCAAACACACTGGCGAAGCGTGTGCCTGCACATGAGACCAACGCGACGAAAGAGGCTTTGCCTTTGGCGCGGGTTGCGCGGATGGTTTTTCGGTAAAGGTAAGCGCGCGCAAGCGCGCGCGACGCGAATTAAAAGTTCTTTTGCTTACTTTTCTTTCAAGAAAAGTAAGAGGAAGGGGTATTCAGAATGGCAATCAAGATCGCACTCGCCGGCAACCCGAACAGCGGCAAGACCACGCTGTTCAACGCGCTGACCGGCGCGAACCAATTCGTCGGCAACTGGCCCGGCGTGACGGTGGAGAAGAAGGAGGGCAGGCTGAAAAAGCACGGCGACGTGACGGTCGTCGATCTGCCCGGCATCTACTCGCTCTCCCCGTACACGCTCGAGGAGGTCGTCGCGCGGAACTATCTCATTCAGGAGCGCCCGGACGCGATCCTCAACATCGTCGATGGGACGAACCTCGAACGGAATCTCTACCTGACCACGCAGCTCGTGGAGCTGGGCATCCCGGTCGTGGTCGCGGTCAATATGATGGACGTCGTGGAGAAGAACGGCGACCGGATCAGCGTGAACGCGCTGGGCAAGGCGCTCGGCTGCAAGGTGCTGGAGATCTCCGCGCTGAAAGGCAGCGGCGTTTCCGAAGCGGCGGAGGCGGCGGTCGCGGCGGCGGCCGGGCCGCACACCGTCCCGCAGCACGCGTTTTCCGGGCCGGTGGAGCACGCCGTCGCGCACATCGAGGAGGTCGCCGTGCACGATCTCCCCGAGGAGCAGCAGCGCTTCTTCGCGATCAAGATCTTCGAGCGCGACGAAAAGATCGTCGAGCAGATCGGGATCTCGAAGGAGGACCGGGAGCACATCGAAAACGACATCCGGGCTGCCGAAGAGGAGCTGGACGACGACGCGGAGAGCATCATCACGAACGAGCGGTACGTCTACATCGCCTCCGTCATCCGGAACTGCCTCAAAAAGAAATCGGCCGGGGGCTTGACGGTCTCCGATAAAATTGATAAAATCGTGACGAACCGCATTTTGGCGCTGCCGATCTTCGCGGCGGTCATGTTCATCGTGTACTTCGTCTCCGTGACGACGATCGGCACCATCGCGACGGACTGGGCGAACGACGGCGTCTTCGGGGACGGCTGGCACTTCTTCGGCATCGGACAGGCGGAATACGAGGAGAACGCCGAAGCCTACGGCGACGCGGCGAACGCCGTGGAGGCGTTCCTCGGGCTCGGCGAAGGGCAGGGCCTCGACACCGAGGCGGTCGCCGAGGCGCTCGACAGCGAAGCGGAGGATTTTGACCCGGCGGCGGCGAAGGCCGCGCTCGAAGGCTTTGCCGCAAACTTCACGGAGAGCGACACGGCCTCCTTCATCGTCATTGACGAGGAGACGATGGCCGATGAGCTCGTCGAGTTCACCGGCGCGGACCTTGCGGCGGCGGCGGAAACGCTCGAGGGATACGGGTATGCGGAGCCGGACCCGGCCTCGTATGGGATCTATATCCCGGGCCTGCCGGTGTTCATCGAACAGGGATTGGAAGCGATCCACTGCGCGGACTGGCTCAAGGGCCTGATCCTGGACGGCATCGTCGCGGGCGTCGGCGCGGTGCTCGGCTTCGTGCCGCAGATGTTGGTGCTGTTCCTGTTCCTCGCGTTCCTCGAATCCTGCGGCTATATGGCGCGCATCGCATTCGTCATGGACCGTATCTTCCGCAAGTTCGGGCTTTCCGGCAAGAGCTTCATCCCGGTACTCATCGGCACGGGCTGCGGCGTGCCCGGCATCATGGCGTCGCGCACGATCGAAAACGAGCGCGACCGCCGCATGACGATCATGACGACGACGTTTATCCCCTGCGGCGCGAAGCTGCCGTTCATTGCGATGGTTGCGGGCGCGGTCTTCGGCGGCGCGTGGTGGGTCTCGCCCTCGGCGTACTTCCTCGGCATGGCGGCGATCATCGTCTCGGGCATCATTTTGAAGAAGACGAAGATGTTCTCCGGCGACCCGGCGCCGTTCGTCATGGAGCTGCCGGCGTACCACTGGCCGACCGTCTCGAACGTGCTCCGCTCGATGTGGGAGCGCGGCTGGTCCTTCATCAAGAAGGCCGGCACGATCATCCTGCTCTCGACGATCCTCGTCTGGTTCACGACGTATTTCGGCTTTGTGGACGGCGCGTTCACGATGCTCACCGAGGATCAGATCGACTGCTCCATCCTCGCGGTGATCGGCAACGCGATCGCCTGGATCTTCATCCCGCTCGGCTTTGGCAACTGGCAGGCGACGGTCGCCTCCATCACGGGGCTCGTCGCGAAGGAGAACATCGTCGGCACGATGGGCATCCTCTACGGCGCGTCTGGCACGGTCTATTCGAGCCTTGCGGCCGCGTTCACGACGGTCTCCGGCTACGCGTTCCTCGTGTTCAACCTGCTCTGCGCGCCGTGCTTCGCGGCGATGGGCGCCATCCGGCGGGAGATGAACAGCGCGAAGTGGACGGCGTTTGCGATCGCCTATCAGTGCGGCTTCGCTTATGTCATTGCGCTGATCGTCAACCAGTTCGGCGCGCTCTTTATGGGGCAGGGGAACGTCCTCGGCGTGATCGCTGCGGCGGCGCTGACTGTGACGCTCATCTTCCTGCTCGTGCGGCCGTATAAGGAGGCCACGCGGCTCGAAAACGCGGTGCGCGTGAAATAAACGCGCTTCTGTTTGGATAGAATCAATGGGAATGGATCAAAAGGAGGTCTTTCTGTGATCGAATGGCTGATGGCGAACGGGGCGACGGTGTTTGTCGCGCTGCTCATCGCTGTGCTCGCGGCGCTCGCGGTCTATGTGCTGCGGCGCGACAAAAAGCGCGGGAGATCCTCCTGCGGGGGTTCCTGCGGCGCGTGCCCGATGGCGGGCGCGTGCCACGCGAACCCGCCCAAAAAGAAAGCCTGAACGCCCCTTTGCGGCGCGCCTCCTCCGTCGCGCCGAAGGGCCGCGTGAAAACAGGCAGATACGGAAAAGCTCCGCCCTTGTGGACGGAGCTTTTCGTTATGCCATAAATTTGCGGTCAGGTTTTCGCCTTGAGGACGCGGAAGTAGATGACGAGCACCAGGCAGACCGCGACGGCGAGCAGCGCGAGCGTGAGCTCGAGGGAACTGAGGTAGCTGCCGCTCGCGTCGAAGAGAAAGCCGATCATCGAGGAACCGACGGCGTTCGAGATCGTCATGCCGAGGTTGACCCTCGGATACGCCCGCGCGTACTGTTCCGCGCCGAAGGCGTCCTTCGTGAGCATGACGATGGAGAGCGTCGAGAGCGAGTAGCAGAGTCCGTAGACGCCCGCCGCCGGGATCATCACATAGGAGAGGGGGAACAGGAACATCGCGCAGCCTGCGAGCCCCACGAGGCAGCAGTAGAGCGGGATCGTCGCCCGCGCGCCGATGCGGTCCGCAAGCGTGCCGAAGATCAGCTTGCCGACGGTGTTCGTCACGAGGGAGACGGAGAGCATCGCGCTGCCGACCGTCGCCGCGAGGCCGAAGTTTTCCGCAAGGCCAGGGAAATGCTGCGGGAACGCCGTGGAGAACGCGGCCGTCACCGCGAAGGTGAACGCCATGAGAAAGAGCGGGATCGGGAGCCTTTTCTTCGAAGCGGCCGGGCCGGCTTTTTCGGACGCGCCGCGCCCGCCGAGGGGTTCCATGCCGCTTTCCTCCGGCGTGAAGGTGATGGGCAGGAGCAGCGCGGGGAGATCCATCACGAGCATGATGACGCCCGCGGTGATGTAGCCCGTGCGCCAGCCGAACGACTGGATGACGGCGGAGAGCACCGCGGAAAACAGCGCGCCGCCGACGCCGCTGCAGCCCATCGCAATGCTGGAGACGAAGCCCAGCTTTTCGCGGAACCAGTTGTTGAGGATCGTCGTCACGGCGACCATGCCGACAAAGCCGCCGCAGAAGCCGCGGATCGCCGAGAGCGCGTACATCAGCGGGACGGAGGTCGCGAGGGAGAGCGCGGCCGTGCCGCCCGCGAGCCCCGCGACGCCGATCCAGAGCATCCGCTTGAAGCCGAACAGCTTCACGAAGCGCGCGACGAGCATGCCGCCGCCGGCGAAGACGAGATTGCAGATCGTGAGCGTCATGCTCACCGCGCCGACGCCGAGCCCGAGCTCCTCCGCGACGGGGGTGAAGAACAGGCCGGTGACGTTCGTCACCATGGCGATGGAGGAGACCATCATGCCGCACGCGGCGATCAGGACGAGAAGGTATTTGCCTCGAATTTTGTTCATGGGGGGAAAACTCCTTATTCGGGGAGGATGACACAGGAGGGGTGCTCCGGGCCAAAGAAGACGGTCTGGCGCGCCTTTTGGGTCGTTTCGGCGAGACTCCAGAGCACATCGGTGTTCGGGTGGACGGAATATTCGGGAAAGTTCGAGGAGCTCACGTCGAGCCGCAGGCGGCTGCCCGGCTGCACGCGCCAGGTGATCGCCGTGGCTTCGAGCTCGAGCGGGATCACGGAGCCGTCGTAGTCGTGATAGGCGTTCTTGTTCCAGCGGATCGTCGTCACCGCGCCGCGGATGTGGAACGCGCGGCCGTCCGGGAAGACCTCCATGAGCTTCACCGCAAAGCAGGTGTCCGGCGCGTCGGTCTGCACATAGAGCCGCACCTTCACGCTGCCGCAGATCTTCTGCCCGTTTTCAAACGGCGCGGAGACGAAGCTCAAGACGTCCGGGCGGTAATCCGGGGCGGGCTGCTCCTGGCTCCCGATGTGCGGCCAGCTCGCAAAGAGCGTCTCGCCGCCGTGGCTCATCAGCGGGTCCTCGGGGTCGTAGACGTACCCCCGCGTCCCCTCGGCCTCGGGCGCATCGATCAGCGCGCGGTCGGAGAGATACAGCGCGCGCTCGCCGGATTTCGGAAGCGGGTAGGCCGGGTACTCCACCCAGCGGTCCGCGCCGATCTCGTAGCAGACGACCTTCGGCTCCGGGAGCTTCCCTTTGCGGAGGATCGCGTCGAACCACTGGAACGCCTGCGTGAGCTGCGGCGCGCGGGTGTTCTTCGCGTCCGGGTGGCCGTAGATCGCGGGCATAAAGCCGTGGTTGCCGGGATAGATCTGGAGCACGGAATGCTTGAGCGCCATTTCGGAGACCGTCTGCCAGCCCTCAAGCATGCTGCCGAGGTGGTGGTCGTACCAGCCCTCCGCGACGAAGATCGGGATCTTGAGCTTCCCGGGGATGTCGTGGAGCTGGCCCCAGAAGCCCTCGGCCCAGTAGGGGTCCTTCGGGTCCGGGTGGGAGATCCAGTCGCGGTACCACGGGAGCGCGCCGCCCCACTTTTCCTCGTCCACGCGGATCTGCGGGCGGAAGCGCGCCGATTCGAGATAGTCCGCATCGACCGGGTGCCCGGCGTTCGACATGGCCCACGCGGTCAGGATGTCCTGCCGGAACAGGCCGTCCTTCCACGCGGAGGCGTGGCGCACCGTGCCGTAGACGGTCAGGTACATGGTCTTCATTTTCTCCGGGACGGCGTCCGCCATGGCCCAGCCCGTCAGCGCGAGATAGCTCGCGCCGCAGTAGCCCATGGAGGCGGTCCAGTCGGCCTCCTGAAGATAGCGGACAAAGGAGAGCCCGTCCGCGCGCTCGTGGACGTTCGGCTCCCACGCGCCCTCGGAGCCGCCGGTGCCCCGGCACATCTGATACGCGAAGGCGAAGCCGCGCTTCGCGTATTCCTCCGCCTCCGCCTCGAGCGTCGGGATGTTCTGCGGGTAGCAGCAGCGCTGCACGACGGTGGGCCACGGCGCGGGGACGCCGTCCGGCGTGAAGATCACGGTCTTGAGCCTTACGCCGTTGTCGGCGGGGAGCATCTGCTCCCGGCGGAGAAAGCCGCCGAGGACGGGAAAATCGGAAAATTCGGAGCGGACCGCCGCGATCCGCTCCTCAAGGGTCGGCATGGGCATGGGAAGGACCTCCTTCAGGTCGTTTTTTCTGCATAAAGCATACTGTATTTCCCATACCCGTGTCAATCAGTTTTTGGGCCGTTTTTTTAGGTTTTCGGCTCTTTTCTGCGCAGACCGAGCCGCCGCGCCGAGAGCATATAGCTCATGCTCTCCGCCGCCCAGAGCAGCGTCACGATGAGACCGGGGAAGGATCCTGCGTCCGCCGCGAGGCCGGCGAAGACGCAGACCAGCCACGCCGCGGGGAACGCGGCCCGCATCGTGCGGAACGATGCGAACGATGCCGCGTGCGTCTGTGCGATCTCCGCCTCGTCCATGCTCGCGAGCCACTCCTTCTGAAAGCGCGGGCTGAGCAGCTCGCCGCGCTTTTCCGGATAGAGCCGCTTCGCGAGCTTCACCGACGCATTTTGGAGCGCGGCGCCGAGGAGCAGCCCGAGGAGCTCCGCGCCTAGGCCGAAGAGAAAGAGCGGGAGAGACGAAATGTTCCGGACTGTGCAGACCGACGACGCGATGCAGAGCAGGTCGATGAAAAGCGCGGTGTTCGAGGCGGCGAGCGACGCGGAGAGAAGCGCGTCGATGCGCTCGGATGCGTCCTCGTCCTCGCCGTCCCACGCGGCGAGGCGCTTTTTCGCGTTCCGGTGCAGCAGGCCGCAGAGGAGCAGCGCGGCGGCCCACGCCAGAAGGTTCACGAGCCACGCGGCGGAGGCGAACGCTTCCCCGGCACTGCGGAACAGCGCCGCGAAATCAAGTCCGTGCTTTTCCGAAACGGCGATGCAAAAGCCCAGCGCGCCGCCGAGCAGCAGCGAGCAGAGCATGATGAGCGAAAAGAGCAGCACGGTCCTGCGGCTTTTCTTTTTATCCGCCGGGAGCGCCCCGGCTTTATTCTTTTGTTCCATGATCGGTTTCCTCCAAGATGAAGATGTCCTCCACCGCGCAGCCGCAGGCTTTCGCGATTTTCAGCGCGAGCGTGACCGAGGGCGAGTAGTCCCCGCGCTCGATCTGGCTGACCGTCTGGCGGGAGGTCCCCACCAGCGCGCCAAACTGCTGCTGGTTCACGCCGAGCGCCGCGCGGTATTCCTTGAGTTTGTTTCTAAGCGGCATTTCGAGCCTTCCTTTTTTGCCGGTCCCGCCGCGTCCGGCGGAGCCGTGGATTCCCGGGAATGACAAGGATACTTGTCAAATTCAGTATAGCATTGACAAGGAAAGTTGTCAATAGAGGAAGTAAAAAATTTTTGGGAAAAGCGCGCGCCCGTTTTTCCCCAGAGCGGAAAAAACTTGCAAAGTATCCGGATACATGGTAAAATAAAGTGAAAATTACAAACCTATCTTTGGAAAGAATCTGACTATGTACATTTGAAAAGGAGCTTGCATGACAGAAATATACGCCATGTCCGAGGGACATCCGTATTGGGAGGCGACGCGGTCCTTTGCCGCGGCGTGCTCGTGGAGCGCGGGACCCGTTTTGGCCCAAAAAATGGCCGACCGTGCATTTCAGGAATGGGAAAGAGTCTTTTGTGCCGTTGAAAACGGGAAAACGGCGGGCTTTTGCACATTTGTGGAAAGGGATGAACTGCCGCCGGAACAGGACTTCACGCCGTTTATCGGTTTTGTTTTTGTCGGCGAACCGTATCGGGGGAAAAGAATATCGCAGCGGCTGATCGACCGCGCATCTTCCTACGCACGGGAACTGGGATATTCAAACATATATATCATGAGCGGAGAGATCGGGCTGTATGAAAAATACGGCTTTGAGAAGCTGGGCGATTACGAAACGATATACGGCACGGTAGATCAGCTTTTTGTGAAAGCTCTTTGAGAGAACGTCTTTCCGACCGTGTTCAGATCGTCGGGAACATGGAGCGGCAAAGAGAGGGTTCGCTTGGCCGGCACGAAGGCGCGTGCCGACTTGTTTTCGGCGGACGGAGAGCATACGGAAACGATTTTGGGCCCGCGGCCTGCCGCCGGGCATAAAAATCTTGTTGCCTGCATTTGTTTTGAAAAACGCAGGAGAAAGGGGTAACCATGAAGGTACTGATGATCAACGGGAGCCCGCACGCGAAGGGCTGCACATTCACCGCGCTGAGCGAAGTCGGCAAGGCGCTGACGGAAAACGGCGTGGAGTGGGAGATCCTCCAGATCGGGGGCCGGGACATTCGCGGGTGCATCTCGTGCCGGAAGTGTTCCGAGGCGGGGAAGTGCGTCTTTGACGACCCGGTCAACGAGGCGGCGAAGAAGTTCGAGGAGGCGGACGGGCTGATCGTCGGCACGCCGGTCTACTACGCGGGCGCGAACGGCACGCTCACGAATTTCCTCACGCGCCTCTTTTACAGCACGCGCTTTGACAAGTCGCTGAAGGTCGGCGCGGCGGTGGTGAGCTGCCGCAGGGGCGGCGCGAGCGCGACGTTCGACGAGCTGAACAAGTTCTTCACGATCTCGCAGATGCCCGTTGTGGCGAGCAAATACTGGAACAGCGTGCATGGGAACAGCCCGGAGGAGGTCCTGCAGGATCTCGAGGGCCTGCAGGTGATGCGGCTGCTCGGGCGGAACATGGCGTTCCTCGTGAAGTCGATCGCGCTCGGGAAGGAGACCTTCGGCGCGCCGGAGAAGGAGCC
>CANRMW010000030.1 GCA_947631835.1 uncultured Clostridia bacterium
TTTTTACCATGAGCTCCCGCACCGCTTTGGGGAAGCCGTTGTCCCTAGGGTGGAGCTTGCCGATATGAACCGGGAGGATCTTTTCCGCGGGAAACCGCTCATCAGCGCGTCGCTCGCAGAGGCGGTCTCGCGGAATTTGCGGGAGGGGCGGCAGTCAATCCTGCTGCTCAACCGGCGGGGGTACCACACCTACGCCGCCTGCAAAGACTGCGGGACGGTGATGACCTGCCCGAACTGCTCCATTTCGATGACGTACCACGCCGCGAACGGCCGGCTGATGTGCCATTACTGCGGCCATTCCGAGCCAGCCGTTTCCAGATGCCCGAACTGCGGCGGGACGCTGTCCTATTCCGGCGGCGGGACGCAGAAAGCGGAGGACCAGCTTCGGGAAGCGTTCCCGCAGGCGCGCATTCTCCGGGTGGATACCGACACGACGGCGAACAAGTACGCGCTGGAAAAGAAGCTCGCGGCGTTTGCCGCCGGGGAGTACGACATCATGGTCGGAACGCAGATGGTCGCAAAGGGACTGGATTTTGAAAACGTCACGCTCGTCGGCGTGCTCTCTGCGGACCGTTCCCTCTGCAGCGACGACTACCGGAGCAGCGAGCGCACGTTCGATCTGCTGACGCAGGTGGTCGGACGCGCGGGAAGAGGAAGGTATCTCGGCACGGCGTTGATCCAGACGCACCTGCCGGAAAACGACGTGATCCGGCTTGCCGCCGCGCAGGATTACAAGGCCTTTTTCGAGACGGAGATCCGGTTCAGAAAGACGATGCTCTACCCGCCTTTTTCCGATATTCTGCAGATCGGATTCGTTTCCGAGAAGGAAGAGAGCGCGAAGGAAGCCGCCGAACGCTTCTCGCAAATGCTCCGCGACACGTTTTGCGAAAAGTATCCCGCGGTGCCGATCCGGGTGCTTCGCGCCTCCGCCGCGACGGTGGCGAAAGTCGGCGGAAAATATCGGTATAAGCTCATTATGAAATACAAAAACACAACGCAGTTCCGGGAGATCATCGCTTCGCTGCTCCGCGATTTTCAGACGGACCGGAGATTTTCCGGCGTCACGGCTTACGCGGATCCGAATCCGGAAACGATCCTGTAAAGACCAGGAAGAGAGGATGTGCCGCAATGGCCCTCAGAAACATTGTGAAAAACGGGGACGAGATCCTGACGAAGGTGTGCCGCCCGGTGGAGAGATTCAACGCGCGCCTTTGGATGCTGCTCGACGATATGTACGAGACAATGCAGAACGCCGACGGCGTGGGGCTTGCCGCGCCGCAGGTCGGCCTGCTCAGGCGCATCGTGGTGATCGATGTGGGCGACGGGCCGATCGAGCTTGTGAATCCGGAGATCGTGGATTCCTCCGGGTTTCAGGACGGGACGGAGGGCTGCCTCTCTTTCCCGGGAGAGTGGGGCGAGGTGACGCGTCCGAAGCGCGTGAAGGTCCGCGCGCAGGACAGAAACGGTATGTTTTTTGAGCTCGAGGGCGAAGACCTCCTCGCGCGCGCGTGCTGCCACGAGATCGACCATTTGAACGGCATTTGCTTTCCGAAGCGCGCGAGCCGGATGCTCACGCCCGAGGAAGTCGAAGCGATGCAGAAAAAACAGGGATAAAGACAACGGAACGCATAGAACAGGAAGGAGACCGTCGCTTGAGGATCGTTTTCATGGGCACGCCGGACTTTGCGGTGCCGAGCCTTGAAGCGCTGCTGGAGGCAGGGCACGAGGTGGCCGCCGTATATACGCAGCCCGACAAGCCGAAGGGAAGAGGACATAAGCTCCAGCCGCCGCCGGTGAAGGTGCTGGCAGAGGAAAAGGGGATCCCGGTGCTGCAGCCCGCGACGCTCCGCACCGCCGAGGCCGCCGAAACGCTTCGCGGCTTTATGCCGGAGCTGATCGTCGTCGCGGCTTACGGAAAGATCCTCCCGCCGGAGATCCTAAAGATCCCGCCGAAGGGCTGCATCAATGTCCACGGTTCGCTGCTCCCAAAGTACAGGGGCGCCGCGCCGATCCAGTGGGCGGTGCTGAACGGGGAGAAGAAGACCGGCGTCACGATCATGCAGATGGCCGAAGGCATGGATACGGGGGACGTCCTCGCCGTCCGGGAGACGGAGATCGGGGAGGAAGAGACCTCCGGAGAGCTCTTTGACCGGCTGAAGATCCTCGGCGCAGAGCTGCTTTTGGAGACCGTGGCGCGCCTTTCCGAGATCACGCCTATCCCGCAAAACGACAGTGAGGCGACCATGGCGCCGATGATCCGAAAGGAAATGGCCGAGATCGACTGGTCTCGACCCGCGCGGGAGATCCACTGCCTGGTGCGCGGGATGTCTCCGTGGCCGGCGGCGTTCTGCACGCTCGGCGAAAAACGCGTCAAGGTGTTTTCCGCCCGGGTGCTGCCGGAAAACGGGACGCCGGGAGAAGTCGCGGTGCTCGGCGGAGAGCTCGCCGTGTACTGCGGGACAGGCGCGGTGCAGCTTTTGGAGATCCAGCCCGAAAACGGGAAACGGATGCGCGGCGCGGACTATCTGCGCGGCCACGCGCTTCCGGGCGGGAGGGCCGGCTGATGGCGTCCGCGCGGGAAGCGGCGCGCTTCGCGCTCGACCGCGTCTTTGAAAACGAGGGGTATTCGAACATTGTGATCGACCGGGAGATCCGCAAAGCCGGACTGGACCGGCGGGACGCCGCCTTCGCTTCCGCGATCTTTTACGGTGTGCTCGAAAAGCGGATGCTTCTCGATTACTATATCAAAAAGTTTCTTGACCACCCAAAGTCTCCGCCGGAGGAACCGGTGATGAACATCCTGCGCGTCGCGGTGTACCAGATGCTCTTTCTCGACCGCGTGCCGGATGCGGCGGCCGTGCATGAAGCGGCGGCGATGGCGGGCAGCTACCGCGGGGGAAAATACAAGGGATTTGTGAACGGTGTGCTGCGCTCCTTCCAGCGCGGAAGGGACGCTGTCCCGGCACCTTGGCAGGAGACGATCCGGTTTTCTCTGCCGCAGGAGGTCATTTCGCTCTGGAAAAGGGACTATGGCAAGGCCGTGACCGCTTCTCTTTTGCCCGCGATGTCCGCCGGGCGCGCGCCGATTTTTCTGCGCGTCAATCCGCTGAAGACCGACGCGGCGGAACTGCTCCGGAAATTTCCGGAGGGCACGGCGGAACCGGTGGAAGGGATGCCGGGCGCGCTCCGTGTGCTTGGCGCCGGAGACCTCACGGCGCTGCCGGGGTTTTCCGAGGGGCTGTTCCATGTGCAGGACATCTCCTCGCAGCTGCTCTGCGCGTTCGTCGCGCCGCAGCCGGGCGAGACCGTCGCGGACGTCTGCGCGGCGCCCGGCGGGAAGAGCTTCACGCTTGCCGAAAAAATGGAAAATACCGGGCGTCTCGACGCCTTTGATCTATATGAGAGCCGTGTAGGGCTGATCCGTTCCGGGGCGTCGCGGCTGGGGCTTTCCTGTATCTCCGCCGCCATCCGCGACGCGGAGAAGGGGGCCGGGGAAGCGGTCTATGACCGCGTGCTCTGCGACGTGCCCTGCTCCGGGCTCGGGGCGATGCGCAGAAAGCCGGAGATCCGCTACCGTGCGGCGCGCCGGTCCGATGCGCTGCCGAAGCTCCAGTATGCCATTCTCGAGAACTCCGCGAAGCTCGTGAAGCCCGGCGGTCTGCTCGTCTATTCCACCTGCACGCTGTGCGACGCGGAAAACGGCGCGGTGGCACGGCGCTTTCAGAAGGAACACCCGGAGTTTGCGCCGCATCCGCTCGTTCTGTCCGGGTGGGAACGTATTTTGAAGGAACCGGAGCATATCCTTACGATGATGCCCCAGATGCACGGGGGCGACGGTTTTTTCGCCGCCGCGTTCCAAAAGTCTTTCTCGTGACGGGAGGTCCCGTTTGGAACAGGAGAGAAAAAAACAGGATATTCGTTCCATGACGCTCTCAGAGCTGTCCGCCGCGTTTTCCGAAATGGGTCTGCCGAGATACCGCGCGGAGCAGGTCTACCGCTGGGCGCAGCAGCGCGGCGCGTCCTCCTTTTCGGAGATGACCGACCTTCCGCTGCCCCTGCGGACATCGCTTTCCGAGGCGTTTGAGCTTTCTTCCGCGAAGCTGCTCCTGCGGCGGGATTCGAAGCTGGACTCCACGAAAAAATACCTGTTCGGCCTTTCGGACGGCGAGACCGTCGAATCGGTGCTGATGGAATATAAACACGGGTTTTCCCAGTGCATCTCCACGCAGGTGGGTTGCAAAATGGGCTGTACGTTCTGCGCGACGGGGCAGAGCGGGTTTTCGAGAGACCTGCTGCCCGGGGAGATGATCGCGCAGATCCAAAGCTCCGAACGGGACGCGGGCGTGCGCGTCGGACATATTGTCCTGATGGGGATGGGCGAGCCGCTCGATAATTTTGAAAATGTCCTTCGTTTCTTGGAGCTTGTTTCGGACGAGAAGGGAATCGGGATCGGAATGCGGCACATCTCGCTTTCCACCTGCGGCCTTGTCGATAAGATCGATCGGCTTGCGGAGAAGAAGCTCCAACTGACGCTTTCCGTTTCGCTCCACGCGCCGAACGACGAGATCCGTTCCCGCACGATGCCGGTGAACCGGCGGTGGGGCGTGGAGCCGCTCCTCGAGAGCTGCCGCCGCTACGCAAAGAGGACAGGCCGCCGGATCTCCTTCGAATATGCCATGATCGGCGGCGTGAACGACAGCGACGGCTGCGCCCGGGAGCTCGCCCAAAATCTTTCCGGGATGCTCTGTCATGTGAATCTCATCCCTGTCAACGATGTGACCGGCACGGGATATCGCAGAAGCGGGCCCGATCGGCTCAGAAGATTTTCGGAGATCCTCGAACGGAAGGGGATCCCGGTGACGGTGCGCCGATATTGAGGCATCCTGCGGACAGCTTCGCAGGCACGATCAAGAAGGAGGTATATGATATGTATGCGGTATGCAAAACCGATATCGGTTTGCTGCGGCACAGCAATCAGGACGTCGGGCGGTGCGGCGCGCTCCCGAACGGCGGCGCGTGGACGCTGGTGTGCGACGGCATGGGCGGCGTCAACGGGGGCGACATTGCGAGCGGCATCGCCGGCGACGTGATCGAAGAAGCGATCTCCCGGGAATACAAGGCGGAAATGGGGCAGGAGGAGATCCGTTCCCTCCTCTTCTCGGCGGTCCAGCAGGCGAACCGCGCCGTTTACGGTGGTCGCGGCGGTCGCGGCTTCGGGACATCTGCATGTGGTGCACGCCGGAGACAGCCGATGCTATCTCGTTTCCGGCAAGACCGTGCGGCAGCTTACGACGGACCACTCCTATGTGCAGGAGCTAGTGGACCGCGGTGCGATCACGGAGGACGAGGCGCGCTATCACCCGCAGAAGAATTTGATCACCCGCGTGGTCGGCGTGCACGACGACGTCAACTGCGATTATACACATACTTTGCTGGAGCCGGGGGACCTCGTGATCTCCTGCTCCGACGGCCTCAGCAATTATTTGGAGCGCGACACGCTGGTCCTCTTTGCCGAGCATTTCTCCGGGGAAAAGCTCGTGGATGAGCTGATCCGTTTTGCGAACGCCCAGGGCGGGCGGGACAATATCACCGTCGCGCTGATCGACAACGCGCGGAAAGCGTAAAGGGGGAGGATCATGGATAAATATATCGGCAAGCGTCTCGACGGGCGCTATGAGATCCACGAGCTTCTCGGCGTCGGCGGCATGGCCTATGTATACAGAGCGTATGACAACATCGAGAACCGGTGGGTCGCGATCAAGATCCTGAAGGAAGAGCTTTCGGACAACGTGGATTTCCTGCGGCGCTTCCGCAACGAATCCAAGGCCATTGCCGTGCTCTCACACCCGAATATCGTCAAGGTCTATGACGTGAGCTTCGGCGACCGGATCCAGTATATCGTCATGGAGTTCATCGACGGGATCACGCTGAAGGAATATATCGAACAGCAGGGAACGGTCAAATGGCGCGAGGCGGCGTATTTTACCGTTCAGGTGCTTCGCGCTTTGCAGCACGCGCACGAGCGGGGCGTCATCCATCGGGACGTGAAGCCGCAGAATATCATGCTCTTGGATGACGGCACCATCAAGGTCACGGATTTCGGCATCGCGCGTTTTTCCGAAGCCGAGACCCAGACCATGACGGGAAAGGCCATCGGTTCCGTGCATTATATCGCGCCCGAGCAGGCAAGAGGCGGGTTCGTCAACGACAAGGCGGATATTTATTCCGTCGGCGTTATGCTCTATGAGATGCTGACCGGTCAGCTCCCGTTTGTCGCGGACAGCGCGGTCTCCGTCGTGATCATGCAGATGCAGGCGGAGGCAACGCCGCCGAGCCGCATCAATCCCGCCATCCCAAAGGGGCTCGAAGAGATCACGATGCACGCGATGGAAAAGAACCCCGCGCAGCGCTTTCCTTCCGCGGCGGATATGCTCGAGGACGTGGAGCGGTTCCGCAGGAATCCGGAGCTTGTCTTCCACTACGGCGAGGATCTGGACCACGCTTTTGCGCGCAGCTCGGACAATATCTACGACGACGCGCGGGAACAGAGAGTGAAGCCGATCCCGAATTACAACGACAGCTACGAGTACGAGGAGGAGTATGTCCGCTCCCGCAACGGCGCGCGGATCTCCATGATCCTCATGGGCATTCTCTCGGCGGTCCTTCTTGTCGCGCTCGTCATCGGCGGTGTCTTCCTCTGGCGCTTTTTCCAAGAAAGCACGCAGCAGATCGACGACGAGATCCTTCTCCCCAATTTTGTGGGAAAGATCTATGATACGGAGATCAAGGGCAACCCGGAATACGACGATTTCGAGTTCGAGATCGTCATGGGCAACGTTCCGAGCCGCCCCACGGGCGAAGTGCTTCGGCAGACGCCGGAGGCGAATATGTCCGTGAAGCGCGGGAAGACCGTTTCCCTCACGGTGAACGGCGAGCTGCGGTCCGTCATCATCGAGGATGTTTCGGGTTTCTCTCAGACGGATGCGTATAACCGGCTGAAAGAAATGGCCCTGAATCCGAAGATCCAGCCGATCACGGATGAGGAGACCGCCGTCGGCTATGTGGTGCGGACCGATCCCGCCGCGGGGACCGAGGTGATGACGGGGAGCGAAGTGACGGTCTTTGTCAGTTCCGGCCCGTCCAACGAATTGGTCACGGTGCCTCCGCTTGTCGGGGATAAGCTGGAGAATGCCACGGCGCTTCTCAACACCGTGGGGCTCGTCGTCGGGGAGATCGAGTATGACGACAACAGCGAGGAGGACGAAGGCACGATCCTCGAGTGCGACCCGAAGGACGGCGAGCGCATCGCGAAAGGCTCCGTGGTGCGGTTGAAAGTCAGCTCCGGAAAGGGCGCGGTCAAGGAATTTGACTACAACATCCCGCTGCCCGCGAATCTGAGCGAAGATCTGGAGCTGAAGGTCTATGTGAACGGGGAACTGATCGACACACGGACCGTGAATCCGTCCGTTTCCGAATACGCGCAGGTCCATTTCAAAGGGCGCGGACAGGTCGGCCTTGTGATCCGCATCAACGATCAGGATTACTTGACCGGCGAGATCAATTTCGATACGGAATCGGTGGACCGCGAACGCATCACACCGTATGTTCCTGCGACGGCGACGCCGGCTCCGACGGAGACGCCGAGTCCGAACCAGCCCACCTGGCCCGGCACTACGGTCAATCCCAATTTTCCGGGCGGGACCGTGAACCAGGGCGGTTCCGGATTCTTTGGCAACGGATGATGGAAGAAGAAATTTACAAGGGCGTTGTCTTAAAGGGGATCGGCGGCTTCTATTATGTGCGGCTCGGCGACCGTTTGATCGCGTGCAGCGCAAGGGGACGCTTCCGAAAGGAAAAGATCACGCCCTACGCCGGAGACTGCGTCCGTTTCACAGCAGATTCGAACGACGAGGGCCGCCTTTTGGAGATCCTGCCCCGGCGCAATTTTCTCACACGCCCGCCCATCGCGAATCTCGATAAGCTCTTTCTCGTCTGCTCCACGACGGACCCCAGACCGAATCCGCGCGTCCTGGACAAGATCATCGCCGCCGCGGAGCTGCAGGGGATCGAACCGGTCCTCGTCTTTACAAAGACGGATCTTTCCGAGGCGGGAGATCTGCTGGACATTTACAGCAAAGCGGGATTCCGCTGCTATACGGCGGCGAACGGCGTCTGTTCGGATGAACTGCGCGCAGAGCTGAACAGGTGTATCTCCGCGTTTACGGGCAATTCCGGCGTGGGGAAATCCACGCTCCTGAACGCGCTTCTTCCCGGCCTTGCGCTGGAGACCGGCGAGACGAGCCGGAAGCTCGGCCGAGGCAGGCACACGACGCGGCAGGTGGAGCTCTTTGCGGTGAACGGCGGCTATGTGGCGGATACGCCCGGCTTTTCCGCCATGGACATGGAACGGTATGTGCCTTTGACAGCCGCCGAGCTTCCCGGAGGGTTCCGGGAGTTTGCGCCCTTTCTCAGCGAATGCAGGTTCACATCCTGCACGCATACCGTGGAAAAGGGGTGCGCCGTGCTTGAAGCGGTGCGCGAGGGGAAGATCGATCCCTCGCGGCTGGAAAGCTATATTTCGATGTACAATGAGATCAGGGAGGTCAGGGAATGGCAGATTACGAAAGCAAAAAATGTATGATCATCGGGGCCGTTCCCATCACGACACGGACGGTCTTTGCGGAGTTCGATCCAAAGGACTATTACGTCATCTGTGCAGACGGGGGATATGACAATGCGCGCCGCTTTTCGATCCGGCCGGACCTCGTGATCGGAGATTTTGATTCGGCGAAGGAGAGACCGCCCGAATCGGTCCGCACGCTTCGGCTCCCGGTGGAAAAGGATGAGACCGACACGATGAGCGCCGTGCTCGTTGGGCTTCGCCTCGGCATGGAATCGTTCGTCCTGCTGGGCTGTCTGGGAGGCGCCCGATTCGATCATTCTCTCGCGAACCTCAACGTGCTTCTTTATCTTGCGAACCGCGGAAAAAAAGCGGTGATGGCCGATGAAGACACGAAGGTATTCGTCGTCCGGGACGGACGGATCGCGTTCACGGAGCTGAAAGGAAGCACCGTCTCCGTTTTCCCGTTTGACGGAAGCTCCTGCAATCTGACGTATTCCGGCTTACAGTATCCGCTCGTCCAGAGAAATCTGACAGCCGGCGCGACGCTGATGGGGGTCAGCAATTCGATCCTCTCCGATCGGGCGGAGATCCGCGTCAACATCGGATGCGCCGTCATCGTCCTTTATACGCCGACCAAACACGGCTCGTAACAATTTCCGGCATCTCCGTATATACTGGAATGACCCAAAACGGGGGAGTTCAGAGAAACGGAGGTGCCGGTTTTGCAAATTCGAAAAGGCCCGCCGGGCGGGTATAACGCGAGGTGCGTGCATGGGCTCTGCGCCGTTTCTTTCGGGCTTGGAATGACGCTCTCGTGCATCTGCCCGTCCGGATTCGTTCTGTTTCTCGCCGCCGTCATTCTGGTGTCGCTCGGCGTCGCTGTGATCCGGCACTGAGCGCTGCATAAGGAGGCTTTCTGGCATGAAGGTAGTCGTCGTGGAAGGAAAGGGCTTTTGGGGCTTTCTTCTCCGACATATATTCGGAGTGAAAAAGGTCCCGCTGGAGCCCTGACAGGCGAAAGGGGAATACATGGAGGAGCCGTTTGGACGCTTGCCCAAACCGCTTCTGTCCGGGACTTTTATGAGACGGTGTAGCGCTGCGGCTATGCCGTCTCTTTTTTCTGTATTTTTCTTTACAAACGGACCCCCGAACTATTGCCGGTCGGTCTGCAATTTGGCGGAGACGCGTTTTGAAAGAGCACAGCAGAGAGAATGGATGGAGAAAATCGGTAGGCCGTGTATTAGGAATCTGTTTTTACGACCTTTCTTTCGTGTCACGTTCTCTGTTAGGGCAACGCCAAGGAGGACCCGCTCACGTTAAAATCTTTTCTCTAGGTCAAAGACCGGTACAGGCAAGGGCTTTCCCGCATCCTTTTTCTTCGGGCATATTGTCCCATGCGGAGTCATAGAATGAAGCAGAATCAATCGGCTGGTGAAAGGATGATTTTGAAACTATGCGGCTGGAAACAGGAAATCTTCCGTATGACGGCTTTGAGCAGCTCATGGAGACCTCCCATGAGTACCCGCTCGATCTGGAATACAGTCTTCCGGACTACTGTGCGGACATTCAAAAGATCCTCAAGTGCATCGTGACCCCGGAAGTGTCTTCGGCGGCCGTGCTGGGGGACAGCCTCACGGTGGACGGAACGGCGGATATCCGTGTCCTATATCTGGACGCCAAAGGGACGACCGTGCGGGGATTTGACACAAAGAAGGAATTTACCTGGACCGTTCGCGTCACGGGGGGCGCGGAGGGCGCGGCGGCGGTCGTTCGACCGTGCGTGCAGCATACGAATTGCCGCGCGGTCAACGCCAGAAGAGTGGATATGCACATCACGCTGGGGTTCGCGGTCTCGGTCGCTGCGGCGCGGCGGACCGATCTGACGGAAAGCATCACGCACGAGTCGGTGGAGACGCGCGCGCAGAGTGTGGACGTGACGTGCGCTGCGGGAATGTTCCATCACACCTTTATTCTGGAGGAGAACGCCGAGCTGCAGGCCGGAAGGCCGCCGATCGAGACGGTCCTTCGACGGGCGGTACAATGGAAGATCGACGGGGTGCAGGTCTCTGAAGGGCAGGCGACCGTCTCGGGGAAGGCGTGTCTGGAGATCCTGTACAGACCTTTTTCCGACGAGCTCCCGCCGGAGAAATTCCTCGCGGAGATTTCCTTCTGCGAGGTGGTAGACTGCGCGGGCGTGGACGAGGCCGTTTCGGCGGACGTCTCGGTGGTCAGCGGGGAATGCATCGTCCAGCCGAGAGAGGACAGCGTGGGAGAATATACGATTTTCAATATTTACTTAAAGCCCTGTCTTCGTCTGCGGTTTACCCGTGCCGGTTCCGTGCGGACGGTCTTTGACGCTTATGCGACGGAGGGCGTGCTCTCCGTAAAATACAAGCCGGTGACACTCGAGCGCGAAATGACGCAGCCGCCCCGCCGCATCGCCGTGAAGGGAAACCTGAGCGTCCCGGAAAACGACCTGGAAAGAGTCGTGGACCTTTGGTGCGACGGCTTTGCTGTTTCCGCGTTCAGCGAGCAGGAAAGCGTCTCGATCCGAGGAAAGTTCACGGCGTGTCTTCTGTATCAGAACCGGGACGGAAGGTATGGCTATACGGAGCGTCTGATGGATTTCAATGAGGCGCACCCGGCGCAGGAAGACGAGAAATACAGCGTTTCTGGCGGGATCGCCATCACACGTTTTTCCATTCTGGATGCGGGGACTGTGGAGTGCACCGCGGACGTCGTCGTCTCGGAACGCGTGCGCGCCGTTTCCGCGATCCGCACGGTCGAATCGGCTGAACTGGATACCGGCGCGGCGTGTCCGGGCTGCGCGGCAGCCGTCTATTACGCTTCGAAAGGGGAAAATATCTGGGATATCGCAAAACGGTACAGCGCTCGCGTTTCGGCGGTAAAATACCACAATGACTGTACGGAGGACGTCCTTTCGGAGGATCGCCCGATGATCATTTGTCGGAAATGAGCGCGTGATCTGAACTTTTTTTGAGAGGGCTGCGATATGGAACAATTCAGCGTCTATGAGGATATGCGTGCCCGCACGAACGGCGAGATCTATATCGGCGTCGTCGGGCCCGTGCGCACAGGAAAATCCACGTTCATCAAGAAATTCATGGATACTGTCGTGATCCCGAACATCGAGGACCCAGCTGCAAAGGACCGCGCGGTCGATGAGCTGCCGCAGTCCGCGTCGGGAAGGACCATCATGACGACGGAACCGAAATTTATCCCGGAACAGGCGGTCACCGTAAAGATGGACGACGCGGCGGAGTTTTCCGTTCGAATGATCGACTGTGTGGGATACATCGTACCCAGCGCGCTCGGTTATATCGAAGAGGACCAGCCGCGCATGGTTCGGACCCCGTGGTATGACGAGCCCATCCCGTTCAACATGGCGGCGGAGGTCGGCACCAGGAAGGTCATCACAGAGCACTCGACCATCGGGCTCGTCGTCACGACGGACGGGAGCATCAGCGACATCCCGCGCGAGGAATACGAGGAGGCGGAGGAGCGCGTCATCTCTGAACTGAGAGCGACGGACCGGCCATACATCATTCTTCTGAACGCGGTGGAGCCGAAATCGGAGAGCGTCCGGCGGATGGCGTCGGAGCTGGAAGCGAAATACGGCGTCCCGGTCTTCCCGGTGAGCTGCGCGGAGATCGGAGAAACGGAGATCCGGGAGATCCTCGCCAAACTGCTCTGGCAATTCCCGATCCGCGAGATCCGGCTCGACATTCCCGGATGGATCATCGATCTGGACGGCGAGCACTGGCTGAAAAAAGAGATCCTCGACGGGCTGAAGGCGTCTGCGGATATCCACCGCGTTTTCGAAGTCGAAAACGTCGTGAACTGCCTCGCCGCATGTCCGGACCTCCGCGACGCGCGGATGGTGAAGATGGACCTTGGAAGCGGTTCGTGCATCGTGGAGCTCCAGCCGGAGAACGCGCTGTTTTTCCGCATCCTTGCGGAAAAGACGGGCATCGAGGTGCAGGATGAATCCGCCCTGCTCTCGCACTTGATCGAGATGAACGAGATCAAGAAAAAATTCGGGAAATTGCAGGAGGCGTATGACGATGTGATGGCGACGGGATACGGGATCGTCATGCCGGAGCTCGAGGAGCTGACGCTGGAGGAACCGGAGATCATCAAGCAGAACGGCAAATACGGGATACGCCTGAAAGCCGCCGCGCCCTCCATCCACATGATGCGCACATCGATCCGCACGGAGGTGACGCCCATCGTCGGTTCGGAGCAGCAGTCGGAGGATCTTGTGATGTATCTTCTCAAGGAGTTTGAGGAGAACCCGGGACAGATTTGGGAATCCAACATTTTTGGAAAATCCCTGCACGAGCTTGTGAATGAAGGCATGCACAACAAGCTGTTCCGAATGCCGGAGGACGCGCGGGATAAGGTGCGGGAAACCATCGAAAGGATCATCAACGACGGGTGCAGCGGGCTGCTCTGCATCATCCTGTGAGGCGGCGTCATGATCGTTTATGAAAAGGGGCCGGAAGAGTACGGGAAGCACACGCCGGCAAAGGAGGACGCGCAGCCGGAGCAGGGTCCCAAGACGGAGGCCCGCCGACGGCCGCTCGGGATCCTGCCCGTGCAGGCCGCGATCGGTGCCGCCGTCCTGGTCGCTCTGCTGTTCCTCCGTGCGCTCGCGCCCGGTCCCTTCGCAGAGTTCCGGGATGTCTTCGAACGGGAAATGGCGAGATCGGTGCTGATCACGGAAGATGACGTGTGATCTTTTCGGCGTTCGGATCTCGTTCGGCTTCGGCTTTTTCGCGGTGCTGGCCGCGCTGCTCTCCGTGGAAAACGGGACGCGTTTTCTGCCCGCCGTCCTTGCCTGCGCCGTCCATGAGGGCGGACACATCCTCGCCGCAAACCGGCTGGGGATGGCGATCCGGGAGATCCGCTTTTCGGCGCTCGGGATCCGCATCACGGGGAACACTGCCGCGCTCAGCCATTGGCGAAGGGCCGCGGTCTCTTTCGCGGGGCCTGCCGCAAATCTGCTGGCTGTCCTTCCCGCATGTCTTCTCGGGCGGGAGTACGCCTCCGTGCAGCTTTTGCTGTTTCTCTTTCACATTCTCCCAGCGATCCCCCTCGACGGCGGCGAGGCGCTGTATGCCATGCTCTGCGCGGGGATGGATCCCACCCGTGCGGGACGGTGGATCACGGCGCTTTCCGCAGGGACCGCGTTTCTTCTCGGGACCTTTGGATTTTATGTGCTCCTGCGTTCGCGATACAACTTCACGATGCTCCTGCTCGCACTGTACATCCTTTTCTATATGTTTTTCCGCCGGAGGGAGGGTTTTACTTGAATCTTCCCTCCGTTTCGGTTATAATGGGGGAAGAAACCGCAGGGAAGGACATTTGTATGATCAACAGCAAACTGGAACGGATCCTCCAGAGGGTGCAGAAGCCCGGCCGCTATGTGGGCGGCGAGCTGAACTCCGTCGTCAAGGAGAAAACGGATGTGGATGTGCGATTCGCGTTCTGCTTTCCGGATACTTATGAGATCGGCATGTCGCATTTGGGGATAAAGATCCTGTATTCTCTTTTTAACGAACAGCCGTATATCTGGTGCGAGCGCGTCTTCGCGCCGTGGACCGATATGGAAGAGGAGATGCAGAAGAACCATATCCCGCTTTACGCGCTGGAAAGCGGCGACCCGGTACGGGATTTTGATTTCATCGCGTTTACGCTCCAATATGAACTCAGCTATACAAATATCCTGCAGATGTTGATGCTTGCCGGCGTCCCGCTGCTGGCCCGGGACCGCAAGGAACTTTTCAACATCGTCGCGGGGGGCGGCCCGTGCGCGTGCAACCCGGAACCGATCGCGGATTTTTTCGATCTCTTCTTTCTCGGAGACGGGGAAGAGGTCGATCTGGAAGTGATCGAGCTGTACCGCAGATGCAAAAAAGAGGGAAAAACAAAGGAAGATTTTCTGCGGGAAGCGGCGAAGATCGAGGGCGTTTATGTGCCGTCCCTTTACGATGTGGAATATAACCCCGACGGGACCGTAAAGCGGTATATCCCGAAGGACGGCGCGCCCGCGAGGGTCCGCAAGCGGAACTGCAATGACGTGGACACGATGTATTTTCCCAAGAGCTTTGTGGTCCCGAATATCGACGTGGTATTTGACCGAGCGACCGTGGAGGTGCTGCGGGGGTGCATCCGGGGCTGCCGCTTTTGCCAGGCGGGGTTCCTCTACCGGCCTTTCCGGGAGAAAAGCGTGGAGACCGTCAGCGCGCAGGCGAGGAGCCTTTGCGAGACGACAGGCTACGACGAAGTCTCCCTCTCCTCGCTCAGCACGACGGACCACTCCAAGCTCTTCGAGCTGCTGGATACGATGCACACCTGGACAGAAGAGAGCAAGGTCAGCGTGACGCTGCCTTCTCTCCGCGTGGACAGGTTTTCCGCGGAGCTGACGGAAAAGATCAGCTCCATCCGCAAGGGGGGACTGACCTTCGCGCCGGAGGCCGGGACGCAGCGGATGCGGGACGTCATCAACAAGAACGTCACGGAGGAAGAGCTCAGGAATACCGTGACCATCACGTTCAACAACGGTTGGGAGCACATCAAGCTGTACTTTATGATCGGGCTGCCTACCGAGACCGATGCGGATGTGGCGGGGATCACCGAACTTGGGCACCGTGTGATCGACTGGTACTACGAAGCGGAGAACCGCAGGAAGGGGCGGCCGGTCTCCGTGACGGCGAGCGCCGCCGCATTTGTTCCGAAGCCCTTTACGCCGTTCCAGTGGTTCGGACAGGATACGGTCGAAACGCTTGAGCGCAAGCAAAAGCTGCTGAAAAGCACGGTTCGAAACCGCAAGCTCACCGTGAACTATCACGGAGCGGAGACGAGCTTTTTGGAGGCGGTCTTCGCGCGCGGTGACCGGAAGCTCTCCGCCGTGCTGCTGGAAGCGCACCGGCGCGGGCTCCATTTTGACGGCTGGGGGGACTGCTTCGATTTTGACGAGTGGATGCGGATCTTTGCGGATCTTCATGTCGATCCGGCATTCTACGCAAACCGCGAGCGCCCCTTCGACGAGGTCTTCCCCTGGGATCATCTGGATTACGGGATCCGCAAGGAATTTTTGATCGAGGAGTGCCGGCGCGCTTACCGCGCCGAGACCACGCCCAACTGCCGGGAAAAATGCTCCGGGTGCGGCGCGGCATGTTTTGGGGGAGGGATCTGCGTTGCGAAAAGAAGAAATTAGGATCTGGTTCTCCAAAAAAGGGGCGGCACGGTTCCTTTCGCATCTGGATGTGAACCGTTGCATGGCCCGCGCGGTCCACAGGGCGAAGCTGCCCGTCTGGTACACGGAAGGGTTCAATCCGCACGCGTTTCTTTCCTTTGCCGCTCCGCTGTCCCTTGGCTTTGAGGGGGAACGGGAGAGCATGGACATCCGGCTGACCGAGGAAGTGCCCTACGACGTTCTGCTCGAAAGGCTGAACTCCGGCCTGCCCCCGGACATCCGCGCTTACGAAGTGACGGAGCCCGTCATGAAGCCCGCCGACATCGCGTTTGCGGAGTACCACATCATCTTTGAGGGCGGAGACCCGGAGGCAATCTCCGAGGCGCTCTGGCGCATCCTGCAGTGTGATGCGCTGACCGTGGAAAAGCGCACCAAGAAAGGGCCGCAGCGCGTGGATATCCTGCCGT
>CANRMW010000031.1 GCA_947631835.1 uncultured Clostridia bacterium
CATCAATGCACCAGCACCTTTCCGGATATATTTTCTTCGCCAAGTATATATGCTTGCCGTGCTGTATCCTAATTCATTTGCTACGGATTGTACATCTTCTCCCAGTTCAAAGCAACGGTGCAGTGCATTTCATTTTAATTCCAAAGGGGGATGCCGCGGATGATCCTTCGTATTATATCCACGGAATGTGGATTTTCCTTCCGGCAGTATCCTTTTTCTGTTGATCCAATTATACAG
The DNA here is from genome assembly GCA_947631835.1 of uncultured Clostridia bacterium. GTDB lineage: Bacteria > Bacillota > Clostridia > Oscillospirales > Acutalibacteraceae > Hominenteromicrobium. Next base: position 238 of record CANRMW010000031.1, read on the forward strand.
GGTCTGCCTGCGTTTTGGGTAGCCTAAGATAGTGATTGTTTTGGTAATGGAACCTGTTTCCTTGTAGACTTCAAGTGCTTTGTAATACTGTTCTTCTGAATACATCGACCAATCCTTTCCTGTGGTATTCAGTCCAACTTTTTGTCCGCACCCCCGTACCCTTTATTTATGCAATCATCCGAATAATGTTGCCATTTTGTTGCAACTAAAATTTGCCTATACCTTCAATAATATCTATTTTATTTCTATTATTATGCCTTGTAACGCCACTTATTGTCTGTAGACTTTTTGTATTCGTTCGTGCTACAATAGGTTGGCGGAGGGTGTTATAGATGGATATTGTAAAAGTTTTCGGAGATAATTTGCGAAAGTATCGAAATGCACTCGGCTTATCTCAAGAAGCATTTGCTGAAAAGTGCGGACTACATCGCACTTATATTAGCGCTATTGAGTGTTACCGGAGAAGCATTGCGCTTGAAAACGTGCAACGTATAGCTGATGCACTTGGAATTGAGACGTATAAACTTTTTTTGGAGCAATGACTATGCCTAATATTGCATTTTATCCTATTTATAGAGAGTTCGAAACCACAAAAGATATTTGCGAATTTTGCAGAAAACATCTCGAAGACGATACCGCAACACGTTTTTTTTGATTAGATCTTTAGATAAATCGGGATTAAAAGATATTGTAACGAATTTCTCTGAGCAAAGAGATAACGGCAACATTGAAATGCTCACGAAAAAAGCGTTTGAGTCTTCTGTTACTATTCCCGAGATACTCGAATACATAGAAAGTAAACGAGCTGAATTGATTCGCGCGCGTGAGGCTGAACTTGACGGTCTTCCAGATGTCCTTGCTGGTTTTCCAATAGTCAGCTGTGGCCTTAGAAATGACAAGGTTGATGATATTGTAAAAGCGTTTGTTCGAAACAAATCTCTTAAAACCATAGAACAGCTATTCAGCGAATTAGATGATTCTCTTTTGCCGAGAATTCGCCAATATTGTCTTTGGTCATATTTCAATCAAACATCAAATGATATTATCGAATTGTTTTTCTTGAAACATCCCGCCGTCGTTCCTACATTGAGAAAAATCCATGACATTGACTTCTTTATAAAGGTTGACAATAAAATAGTGCCTTTCGACTTGAAATTTACCCATATTTCAGATAGCTATTTTGATCTTGCTTCTCAAGGAATTTCTCGTAATCATTTCGAGGATATATATGATGATTTCACTATAAATGAGAACTCTGAAACAAACGAGCTAAAGAGAATCAAATCCTTTTATCGCAAATTAATTCGTTCTGATAGAGAACTTAATTTGCCAAATTATGGTGGCTTGTCAAAGGCTGAGTTGTTGAATCTTTTGTCGAGTTCAGGAAATCAGAGTGCTGAGATGTTTGTACAGGAAATAACAGAGCAGCACAAGAATTATGTGCCAAGAAACGCCGAAGAATTATACCCACTTGAATGGTGGAATTATAAATATCAAGGACAGCGCTTATTCTGCAATAATAATAGACTGTATATATTCTTAGCGTATACTGATAAATTTATGGACGGCAGAGAATTAAAAGGGAAAACCGAAGCGATAGGGCAAAAGATAAATGAGTTGCTCAACGGAATAATAAACGATCACATACACGCAGTACATTATCATTATGATAGAGAAGCTGCATTAATCGGTGATTATGAGGCCCTTTCGTTATCAACAATTTACTACGAATAATGAGTCAAAGTCGGGGTTGCTTTTTACCCCGATTTTTTACATCAATTCAGCACATTTTTTTACTATATAAGATGGTTTAAAAATATATCCGCTGGGCATTGTTTCCTCAAATAGAGCGTTCATTACATTATACACTTCGTGTTCTGGGTGGTCTTTTAGTATCGTGACTATTCTTTCCTCCAGCAAATCCTTATCATTATTAAAAACTATTTCTTTCAAGTCCTCTCTTTCGGTATTAATGAAGCTTAAAACGAAGTCTGTTTTCAGTGCATTTTTCCTGTTGTCTTGGATTACAGAAGTTGCTGAATAAACTAATGGTTCAATATTGCACAATACAAATCCATACTTTGTAAAAAGTCGCAGTGTTTCAATCCAAGTATTATCATCAAGACAATTAAAAGCCATTGAAAAAACCTTGTTTGGTTTTAACACTCTTTTAATCTCGGAAAAAGCTCGACTTAGCAATGCTGTGTAATTTTCTGCGTTTTTATTTTTCCTTTCTTTTGCTTCAGAAACAATGATTTCACTATCCCAGTTTATATCTTTGTCCAGTTGCAGCCAAGCATTCCACATTAAACTTTGTTCCAAATAAAGAATTCTGTTAGCATGTGGAGGATCAATAAAGACGTAATCCACACTGTCCTCGTCAATAGGGAGAGCGGTTGCTGTTCCATTGATCAAACGTGCATGTTTCGCTATGTACGCGTCATCCTTGTCGCCAAATATCTCGTTTATTTCTCCGATTCCTTTAAGAACACGCTTATACCTGTTTTCGAAACAATTCCAAACATTGATTTCGAAATGCTCTCTTGGAATCCAATATCCTATTACCCAACTGCCAACTTCCGCTTTGCTTTGAGATATTCCGTTTTTCTTGCGTTCGCGTATAACAAAAACAAGGTTGCTTGCTTGTGATAAAGTTCCTGATAACGTTAACAAGAAAATATTACGAATTTTTTCATCCTCTATTGTTTTGATTTCATATAATAAATAGGAAAGTCCTACAAGCGCTCTCGGCGTGAACAAATCGGAAACTCGCTCGTCTTTTGTAATATTGATTCTGGAGTTCTCGAACATAGGGGTATCTGGATACCATTTTGCTTTCAGACTCGGAGATCGAGACATAGTGATATCGATTGGCAATCCTTCCCTTATCTTTTTTTTACTGGCAGATGTTGCATACCATACTTCAACGGGTTGATCATTCTGCCAAATTGTGTGAGTAACTAATGTGTTTTCTCCATTTATTTTCGTTTCATATAAACTATTGATTGTGGATTTTAATTTATGTTGTATTTCAGTAAACGTGTTTTTGACTAAACTAACATCTACTGCGGTCATAGAAACTTTTGATATCAGCATTGCAATAGGATTCAAATCAACTCCTATACATTTTCTATTGGCACGTAAAGCCTCGATCAAAGTGACACCAGAACCGCAAAAGCTATCCAGTACTACTTCATTTTCGGATGTATATCTTTCTATGAATTTCGAGATTTCGTTAAACGGTTTTTTACCCCAGTATTTGTGCATAGTATATATACTCTTATAAGTGTTTGCGTTATTTGCCATTGTTTCATTCTCTCCAGAAGTGTTTACATATTCTCTAACTGCATTGACGGGACAATTAAAGCACATACACAACTTATCAATAATAGTCATTGATACGATTTCAAACCGAGCCATCTTATCCATTGTGGATTTGGAAATTCCTGCAACAGCCATTAGCTGTTTTTGCACAAATCTTTATTAATTAGCAATTTTCATAAAGGATTATAAGAAAGCAGCATGGTGCGCACTCCTTTTTGCGTTATTTTAGCACATTAATATTGGGAAGTCAATGTATAAATGCGCAGAAACAAATGGTAAAATTATTCTGATATCGGTTGCAGCCGGTTCTTGATCCAGTGAACAGAAAAAGAGCATATCCGAGTCAGGACCACCGGCGAAGCCGGTGGCTTGAGAAAGCCCTAAAAGGGCCTGTTGCCGGCTCGCATCTGAAGACGCATTGAATGGTTAACCACTTGCATCACTCGCCCCGCCGCCCACAAATGGGCAATTTCCCTTTCTCTGTGGACGTTCTGAAATGGGAACCGCGTAAGTTCCCTTTCTCGCTTCACTCGATGCTTGCAGCTAAAGCAGTTCTTCACGCACCGGCACGCACAGCCGGTGGTTGCTTTGCTGCTAAAGCTGACAAAGCGACAAAGGCAGTACAGAAAGTATTTCCGCTCTCTGTGCTGCCTTTTTTGCCATTGCTAACGCCTATTCAGTTGTATTTGAATGATGCTTCCAAATTGCTTCCTTATGCGTCGGTTGCTAACGCGCCTGTCCCTTTTCTTTTTGGATCAGAATTTCCAGTCCCACTCCTGCGCGGAGAACTTCTTGCCGAACTCGGCATACTCTTCGCTGGTGCAGGGATGCGGATATTTGCGCATGTAAGCGAGCAGCTCGTCAACGGTCGTGAACGCGAGGCCCGTCACGGTGTCCGCCGCGCCGTAATAGATGGCGATGCGACCGGTGTCCTTATCGACCACGTTCGCGCACGGGAACGTGACGTTCGGAACATCACCGCAAAGCTCATACGGCTCCTCCGGGCCGAACACATAGAACATGCAGCGTTCCTTTGCGATCCACGGCTTATCGTGGTCGAGCAGCGCCACGCCGAAGCGATAGACAAAGCCGTTGCAGGAGTTCAGAACGCCGTGGTAGATCATCAGCCAGCCTTCATCCGTCTCGATCGGCGTGGGGCCGGGGCCGACCTTCTTGGACTGCCAGCCGGCAAGACCGCTCGTGCCGAACAGATACCGATGCTTGCCCCAGAAGGTGAGGTCCGGGCTCTCGCTGTAAAAGATATCTCCGAACGGCGTATGGCCGGTGTCGCTCGGGCGGGAGACCATCGCGAAGTTGCCGTTGATTTTCTTCGGGAACAGCACGCCGTTGCGGTTATACGGAAGAAACGCGTTCTCGCACTGATAGAACTTCTTGAAATCGAACGTATAGCCGACGCCGATGGTCGGGCCGTGATAGCCGTTGCACCATGTGATATAATAGCGGTCCTCGATCCAGCAGACACGCGGGTCATACCGGTACTGCTTCTGCGTCACGATGGGATCGCACCCCGGCGCGGGTTCAAACACGATGGGATCCGCGCTGATGTTCCAATGGATGCCGTCCTCGGAGAAACCGGGGAAAATATCCATCTGGAGCGCGCGGTTGTCGGCGCGGAAGACGCCGGCAAACTTGCCCTCGAAGGGCACCACGGCAGAGTTAAAGATCGAATTGGAGATGAGCGTGAGATCACGCGGAATGATCGGATTCTGATCGTACCGCCAGATCGGTTTGTCATACCCCGTGGGCTTGTCCTGCCACGGCAGATTCGGGACACTTTGTCCCCCAATAACTTTTGCCATACAGATTCCTCCTTTGGATTCGTTCGGCGGAATACTCGCGTTCCGCCTTTCTGTTCTCATTATAATCCTTTCCCGCAGAAAAGTAAAGAACGGATTTTCTTTTTCCCAAGAAAAAATATTCCGCTTTTTCCGTATGCTCTTCTTAAAATGCGCGGAACCGGTCGTACCTTCTTTTCAGCAGCGTTTCCGTCTCGATATCGCAGAGCCGGTCCAACTCGATGGCGAGCATTTCCGCGACCCGCTCAAAAAGATCCTGCTTGTCGTTTCTCCCCGCCTCGCTGATCACGCGCTCTACCACGCCGAAGGCTTCCATGTCGGCGGCGGTCAGACGCAGACATTCCGCGGCGTCCTTCGCCCGCTTCGCGTCCTTCCAAAGGATGCTCGCGCAGCCCTCCGGGGTCACCACCGAATACACCGCGTTCTCCAGCATCCAGACGCGGTCAGCCACAGCCAGCGCGAGCGCGCCGCCGGAGCCTCCCTCCCCGACGAGAACGGAGAGGATCGGGGTTTTCAGCGCCATCATTTCATAGAGGTTTTCGGCGATCGCCTGCCCCTGTCCGCGCTCCTCCGCGCCGATGCCGCAAAACGCCCCCGCCGTGTCCACGAAACAGACGATCGGCCGATGGAATTTCTCCGCCTGCCGCATCAGCCGAAGCGCTTTCCGGTACCCCTCCGGGTTCGGTGAGCCGAAATTCCGGCGCACCTTGTCTTTCGTGTCGCCGCCCTTTTCAACGGCGATCACCGTCACCGTCCTGCCCCCGAGCTTCGCGACGCCCCCGACGATCGCGGGGTCGTCGGCAAAGCGCCGGTCTCCGTGCAGTTCGATAAAATCCGTGAAAATGTTCTCGATGAAGGAGAGTCCTGTCGCCCTGTTCTTGCCCCGGGCAAGCTGTACCTTGTCATACGCCGTCGCCAAAGCGCTCTCCTCCTTTCACGCCGGAATCTACGCAGACGCCCTGCTGCTTCGAATCGTGCATCGCAAGCAACTGCGCGATCACATCCCGCTGGTCATGTCTCGGGGTGATGAGGTCCAAAAAGCCGTGCTCCAGGAGGAACTCCGCCCTTTGGAACCCCTCGGGCAAGCGCTTTCGGATCGTCTGCTCGATCACCCGTGCCCCGGCAAACCCGATCATTGCGCCCGGTTCGGCCATGAGGATGTCGCCCTCCATCGCGAAGCTCGCCGTGACGCCTCCCGTTGTGGGGTCCGTGAGGACGGCGATGTAGAGCAGCCCCGCGTCGCTGTGGCGGCGGACCGCGCCGCTCGTTTTCGCCATCTGCATCAGGGAGAGGATCCCCTCCTGCATCCGCGCGCCGCCGGCCGCGGTAAACGCCACGACAGGGAGACGCTGCTCCGTCGCAAACTCAAACAGCCGCGTGATCTTCTCTCCCACCACCGTGCCCATGCTGGCCATCATGAAATGGGGGTCCATCACGAACGTCGCGCACCGCTGCCCTTCCACGGAACACGTCCCGCAGACGACGGCTTCCTTCTCTCTCGTCGAGAGACGCGCGCTCTTGAGCTTCTGTTCATACCCCGGGAAACCCAGCACATCGTGGCTGGTCAGCTCGGGCCAAAGCTCGGTGAAGCTGTCCTCGTCCGCAAAAAAAGTGATCCTTTCCCGCGCGGTCAGCCGGAAATGGTGCCCGCAGCGGCAGACGTTCCGGTTCTCCCAAAGCTCGGAGACCGGCGTCTGCGTCCCGCACTTCGGACACACCGCAGTGACTTCGTGGGTCTCCTCCTGGGCCGTCGGCTGCTTGCCTCCCTTTTCCAGCTCGTTCTGGGGGGATTTGAACAAACCCATCAGATTCATGCCGTCGGTTCACTCCCTTCGCGGCGCTTCATAAAGTCCGTATCATAATCCCCGCTGTGGAAAACGGGGTCGCGAATGATCTCGATCTGTTCCTCGATGTTGTTCGGGAGCCCGCCGATCACGAGCTCGCACAGCGCGGACTGCATTTTCCGGATGGCCTCCTCGCGCGTGGAAGAGAAGACGATCATCTTCCCGAGGAGGGAATCGTAATACGGCGGCACGTCGTACCCCTGATAGAGGAACGTATCGAACCGCACCCACGGCCCAGAAGGGATGTGCAGGAAATCGACCTTCCCGACGCCGCCCGCGTTGATGCGGCACTCGATCGCCGCGCCGCGCACCTTGATGTCCGCCTGCGTGCAGTCCAGCTCCACGCCCGCCGCGATGCGGATCTGCCATTTCACGATGTCTTTCCCGGTCACGAGCTCCGAGACCGGATGTTCCACCTGCAGCCGCGTGTTCATTTCCATAAAATAGAAATTCTTCTCGCGGTCCATCAGAAATTCCACGGTCCCCGCGTTGACATATCCCACAGCCTTTGCCGCCCTCGCGGCGGCCTCAAAGAGCTTCTCCCGCAGCTCCCCGGAAACGCCGGGGGACGGGGACTCCTCGATCAGCTTTTGGTTGTTCTTCTGGATCGAACACTCCCGCTCGCCGAGACAGACCGCGTGCCCTTGCTCGTCGCAGAGCAGCTGCACCTCGATATGCTTCGCCGGGTGGATATATTTTTCCAGATACATCCTGCCGTCGCCGAAAGCCGCTTTCGCCTCGCGGGAAGCGGTCTCGAACGCTTCCCGAAGCCCCTCCGGCTGCTCCACGAGCCGGATGCCCTTTCCGCCGCCGCCGGCGGAGGCCTTGAGCATCACGGGGTATCCGATCTTCGCCGCCGCCCTTTCCGCATCCTCCACGGACGAAAGAATCCCGGAGCCGGGGATCGTCGGCACGCCCGCCGCCTGCATCGTGCGGCGCGCAGCGTCCTTGTCTCCCATCCGGCGGATCAGATCGCCGGATGGTCCTACAAAAGCGACCCCGTACTTTTTGCAAAGGTCCGCAAACGCGGCGTTTTCCGCAAGGAAACCGTATCCCGGGTGGATCGCCTGCGATTTCGTCGCGATCGCCGCGGAGAGCACGCGCTCCATATTCAGATAGCTGTCGCGGGACGGTCCCTCCCCGATACAGACGGCTTCGTCCGCAAGCGCGACATGGATGGATTCCGCATCCGCCTTCGAATAGACGGCAACCGTGCGGATCCCCATCTCCTTGCACGCGCGGATGACGCGCACGGCGATCTCTCCGCGATTCGCAATGAGCAGTTTTGTAAACATACTGCCGCTTCCTTTCAGTTTGGAAGGAGTGCAAAGGAAAATTCCGCCGTGACGACCACTTTCCCGTTCACGCGGCCCACGCCCTTTGCAAAGTAGAAATACCGGCGCTGGCCGGTCAGTTCACATTCGGTCTCCAGCGTATCTCCGGGCTTCACCATGCCCCGGAACTTCACCTTGTCCAGCGAAGTAAACACCGGGGTCGTATTCCCCCGCGCCTCGCTCGAAAGCAGCACGCAGGCGCTCTGCGCCAGCATCTCGCACTGGATGACGCCGGGCACGATGGGATTTCCCGGGAAATGTCCCTGAAGGAAATATTCGTCGCCGCGAATGAAGATCTTCCCATGTGCTTTTCCGTCCCGAAGCTCCACCTCATCGACCAGCAGCATCGGCTCGCGGTGCGGCAAAATATTCTTGATCTCCTCTTTGTTCATTTGAAACCTCCTTCGGTCCTCCGGCAAAACCGTATCCAATTTGATTGATGCGCCTTTCCGAGTCCAACCGGAAAGCGGTGAGAACCGCCGCGCCGCCGGAAACTGAAACAAAAGTAAAAGCGCTTTCCCCTGCATTCCAGAAACAAAGCCCTGATAGAACCGCACAGCCCGCAATCAACCGCCGCGCACGACTGGAACCACGTCAAAAGTTCTTTTGCCTGCGTTCCCGAAAATAAAGCCCCGGGAACCGCACGGCCCGCAATCAACCGCCGCGCACGACTAGGATTACGTCAAAAGTTCTTTTGCCTGTCTTCTCAGAAACAAAAGCCCTGAGAGAACCGCACGGCCAGCGGCCGACCGCCACGCACAATTAGGATCACGTCAAAAGTTCTTTTGCCCACTTTTCTTTCAAGAAAAGTGGGTCAAAGGATGCGGAACAAGGGCTGGTCGTATTCCACGACCTGCCCGTTCCCCACACAGATCTCCACGATCTTTCCGTCAAATTCGCTCGTTATCTCGTTCATGAGCTTCATGGCCTCGATGATGCAAAGCGTGTCCCCCACATGGACCGCGTCGCCGACGCGAACAAAAGGTTTCCCGTTGGGGGAAGAAGCCGCATAAAACACGCCGACGGCGGGACTGCGGACAACGTTCCCCTCCCGTTCCTCCACGGCATGGATCGGTTCGGCGGCGTGGAGCTGTTCCGGCACGGCGGGACCCTGCTGAGGCGGGACGGCGGGCGCACACGCGCGTTCCATCAGAACGTGTCCGCCATCCACTTCCAGTTTAGTCAGGCCGAATTTCTGCACGATCTCGGCCAGTGCTTCGATCTCCTTGTTGTTCATCGGAAGGACCCCCGTTTTATTCTTTGACTTTCCGGACCGCAACGCAGGCATTGTGCCCGCCGAATCCCAGCGAGACCGAGAGCGCGAGATCCGCCTGCAGCTCTCTGGCAGCGTTCGGGCAAATGTCCAGATCGCATTCCGGATCCGGTTCTTTGTAGTTGATCGTGGGCGGGATCACACCGTCCGCCAGCGCCAGAACGGAGGCGATGACCTCCGTCGCGCCCGCCGCGCCCAGCATGTGGCCGGTCATGGATTTCGTCGAGCTGACCACGAGATCGTATGCGTGCTCCCCGAACACGTTTTTGATCGCCAACGTCTCGCTCTTTTCGTTCAGCGGCGTACTGGTGCCGTGCGCGTTGATGTAGATCTTCTCGCGCGTCACATCTCCGCAGGCCTCCTCATACGCCATGCGGATGGCCCGCGCCCCGCCTTCGCCCGTCGGATCGGGCGCCGTCATGTGGTGCGCGTCGTCGGAGACGCCATACCCGACGATCTCCCCGTACATTTTCGCGTTCCGCGCCTTCGCGTGTTCGTATTCTTCCAAAACGAGGGCGGCGCCGCCTTCCCCCATGACAAACCCGCTCCGGCGCTTGTCAAAGGGGCAGCACGCGTCCAAAGGATCGGGATTCTGCGTGAGCGCCGTCATGTTCCCAAAGCCGGCGACGCCGATGGGCGTGATCGCCGCCTCCGCGCCGCCCGCGATCACCGCGTCGAGATAGCCGTGTTTGATCGCACGGTACGCCTCGCCGATCTCGCTGGTGCTCGTCGCGCATGCCGTCGTCACCGGAAGGCACGAGCCCTTCGCGCCGTATTTGATCGCAATATTGCCGCCCGCAATGTTCGCGATCAGCATGGGGATAAAGTGCGCCGAAACGCGGCGGGGTCCCTTCTCTGCCAGAATGCCCATCTGCTCCGCGAACGTCTGGATCCCGCCGATCCCGGAACCGAAATAGACGCCGAACCGCTCCGGGTCCACGTTTCCGTGGATCCCGCTGTCTTCCACCGCCTGCGTCGCCGCGGCCATGGCAAACTGCGCAAACGCGTCGGTGCGCTTCACTTCGGCTTTATCCATGTACAGCAGGGGATCGAAATCCTTGACTTCCGCCGCTACATGGGCCTTGAAAGCGCTGTGGTCGAACTTTGTGATCTCTCCAATGCCGCATTTCCCGGCTTTCAGGCTCTCCCAAAAGCTGGAGACGTCGTTTCCGACCGGCGTCACGGCTCCGAGGCCCGTAATCACAACTCTTTTTTCCATTTTCTATCCTCTCTCCCGCTTTTCTGAAGAAAAGCGGGTCAAAAGACTTTTGCGTCGCGTTCTTGCCTCAGCGTATACAGGAACCTTGCTTCCCGCGTCGGAAGTCGAACGCGATTTTTCGATTTCCTTCCTTTCCGAAGAAAAGCAAGGAAAAGACTTTCGCGTCGCGTTCTTGCCTCGGCGCATACCGGAAACTTTCCCCCGCGCCGGAGGCAAGCGCATTATACTGCGCCGCTTGCTTTTCCAAACGAAACCACGTCAAAAGACTTTCACGCCGCGGTCTTCCCTTGACGCATATAGGAATATATCCACCGCGCTGGGGCAAGCACCTATTCTGCGCTGCCCGCTTACATCGCGAGGCCGCCGTCCACGCGGATGACCTCTCCCGTGATGTACGCCGCCGCGTCGCTCGCGAGGAATCCGATGACGTTCGCCACGTCCTCCGGTTTGCCCATGCGTCCCATCGGGATCGACTGCCGCAACGCGTTGTCCTCGGTGATGTTCTTCGTCATATTCGTCTCAATGAACCCCGGCGCGACCGCGTTCACGGTGACGCCGCGGGAGGCAAGCTCGCGCGCGACGGATTTCGTCAGGCCGATCAGACCCGCCTTCGAAGCGGAATAGTTCGCCTGTCCGGCGTTGCCCATCATGCCGGAGACCGAAGCCATATTGATGATCCTGCCGCTGCGGCGGCGCACAAAGCCGGAATAGCACGCGCGGATCATGAAAAACGCGCCTTTCAGGTTCACGTCGAGCACTGACTCGAACGCCTCGTCCTTCATGGAGAGCACCAGGCCGTCCCGCGTGATGCCCGCGTTGTTGACGAGAATATCGATCTTCCCGAACTCCGCCGTCACGGCTTTCACGGCCGCCTTGCACTGTTCGCTGTCCGTCACGTTGCACTGGTACGCCTCGGCTTTCACGCCGAGCGCGCGGATCTCCGCCAGCGTCTCCGCCGCCTTTTCCGGCTCGCCCACATCGATCAGCGCGATATCCGCGCCGTCTCTCGCGAGCCGCAGCGCCGCCGCCTTGCCGATGCCACGGTATCCCCCGGTGACCAGCGCGGTCTTTCCCTCTAAGCTCATTGCATCTCATCCCTTCTGTATTTGATTCTCTTCCAAAAAGTCATTTCTGCAGCGCGCTTACCGCTGCCGCGAGCGTCTCCGCATCTTCCACGTTCATCACGCGCACGCTCCGGTCCGTCCTGCGGATCAGCCCGCAAAGCGTCTTTCCGGCTCCCACCTCGACGAAGGTGTCCACCCCCGCCGCGATGAGATTCTCCACGGTCTCCTGCCAGCGCACCGGACTCTTCACCTGTTTCGTGAGCAGCTCTTTCTCCGTGCCTTTTGCATACGGCGCCGCGTTGAAGTTCGCAAAAACAGGCATCTCCGTCTCCTTCGCCGCAAGAGGCTCCAGCGCCTTCGCGAGCTTTTCCGCCGCGCTTTCCATGAACGGCGAATGGAACCCGCCGCTGACGTTCAGCGGCACGGCCCTGCCGCCTGCGGCCGCCGCATCCGCGAGAAACGCGGGGAGCGCTCCTTTTTCCCCGGCGACGACGAGCTGCCCGGGGCAGTTGTAGTTCACCGGGTACACGCCCGGGTGCGACGCGCAAAGCGCTTCCACCGCGGCGTTATCCAGCTTCATGACCGCCGCCATGCCGCTTTCCACGGCTTCGGCGGCCTCCTGCATCGCCGCGCCCCGCCGGACCACCAGCAAGAACCCTTCCTCCGGCGCAAACATCCCGGCAAAGGTCACTGCAGCCACTTCTCCAAGGGAAAAGCCCGCGACGTAATCCGGCACGATCCCGGCTTCGCGCAGCGCCTCTGCCGCCGCGAGATCCACGCAGAAAAGGCACGGCTGCGTGTTTTTCGTGACGCTGAGCTCCTCGACAGGCGCTTCAAAGCACTGCGCGGACGTCCCCGGACGGACCGCGTCCGCCATTTCAAAAACCCTGCGGGCGGCGGCGCTCGCTTCAGCGAGGGATCTTCCCATCCCGCCGTACTGCGCGCCCTGTCCGGAAAAAACAAACGCTATTTTACCCATTTGTTCGCCCCGCCGAGCAGCGCTTCCGCCTCCGCAAAGATCTCCTCGATGATCTCTTTCGCACTCTGCTCTTTATTGACCATGCCGGCGATCTCCCCCGCGAGGAAGCAGCCGGTCTTTTCGTCCCCGAGCACCGCCGCGCGGTACAGCGCGCCGGACCCGTACTTTTCCAGTTCTTCGTCGGAGATATCCGTGTACTCCAGCCGCGCATATTCGCGCGTATAGGGATTGCGGATGCTGCGGACCGGGTGCCCGAGCCGCTTGCCCGTCGTCATCGTCGCGATGTCGTTGGCCTTGAGCACCTTGTTTTTGTAGTTCTGGTGCACGCCGCATTCCTTCGCCACGAGGAACCGCGTCCCGAGCTGCACGCCGACGGCGCCCAGCATGAACGATGCCGCGACGCCTCTGCCGTCGCCGATCCCGCCGGCCGCGAGCACAGGGATCTTCACCGCGCTCGCCACCTGCGGCACGAGCGCCATCGTGTTGAGCTCGCCGATATGCCCGCCGCTTTCTCCGCCTTCGGCGATCACCGCCGCCGCGCCGACGCGCTCCACGAGCCGCGCCATCGAGACGGACGCGACGACCGGGATCACTCGGATCCCCGCCTCGAGCCAGTCCTTCATGTATTTCGAAGGATTTCCCGCGCCCGTCGTGACAACGGGCACTTTCTCCTCCGCGACCACCTTCGCGACCTCATCCGCGAACGGGCTCATCAGCATGATGTTCACGCCAAACGGCTTTTTCGTGATCTCGCGCGCCGTCTGGATCTGCCCGCGCAGATACTCCGCGTTCGCATTCATCGCGGAGATAATGCCGAGCCCGCCCGCCTCGGAGACGGCCCCGGCGAGTTTTCCGTCCGAGATCCACGCCATGCCGCCCTGGAAGATCGGATATTGGATCCCGAGCAGCTCGCAGATCGGAGAACACAACATAGTTTTTGCTCCCTTCCTTTCCGCCAGCGCCCCAAAGAGAGTGCGCAAGCGGACCGATTCTTGAATAACTTTTTTCTTAATACCGCATCACCATGGCGCCGGCGGAAAGGCCGGAACCGAACGCCGCCATGACGAATCGATCTCCACGCTTGAGCTTTCCCGCGCGCACCGTCTCGTCCAGCAGGATCGGGATGCTCGCGGAGGAAGTATTGCCGCAGCGGTCGATGTTCACGCAGAATTTCTCGTCCGCGATCTCCGGCAGCCGGCGGCTAGCCTCCTGGATGATCCTGAGATTCGCCTGGTGCGGAAGGACCCAGTCGATCTCCTCCGGGGTAAGACCGGCCTGCTCGATGACCGCGCGCACGTTGTCGGAAAGCGCCATCACGGCAAATTTATAGGTCGCCCGTCCGTTCATAAAGATCCGGGTCTTTTTGGTTTCGTTCCGGTACCACGGCGACCCGTCGTAGTTCGTCGGGATGTTGATGATCTGGTCGTTCCCTTTTGTGATGAACCGGGAAGCCAGCAGCCCTTCGCCCGGGCCAAGCACAACCGCGCCCGCGCCGTCGCCGAAAATGCAGCAGGTGCTCCGGTCCGCCCAATCCGTGATGCCGCTCGTCCTCTCCGAACTGACGACGAGAATGTGGCGGAACCCCCGCGCGGCAAAACCGGCGGCCGTCTCCATCGCAAAGAGAAAACCGCAGCAGGCCGCCGCAAGATCGAACGCCGGGCACGACGCGCCGATCCGCGCCTGCACCATGCACCCCGTTCCAGGAGAGACCGTGTCCCCGGAAATGGTGGAAGCGATGATGAGATCCAGCTCTTCCGGCTTTATGCCGGCGCTCTCCAGCGCGGCCTCCGCCGCTTTCACCGCCATGTCCACGTTGGTATCCGTATGGCTGATATGGCGCGCCTTTACGCCGATCCTCTGGGTGATCCACTCGTCGCTCGTCTCCACGATCTTGGAAAGGTCGTCGTTGGTCAACACGGGCTCCGGGAGATAGCTTCCTGTTCCCAGTATCGAGAAATTCATTTTTATGTCCTTTCTGCGACGGCTGCACACCCGTCCGCAGTTTTTTCGTATACCCTTCTATTATAATAAATCCCGGTGTGAAAGTCAAGGTGAGATGTCTTTTTTTCGAAACCCGCTTGTAACTAATTTGTCTTAAATTTGTAATTTTTTCGTTAATATTCTTCTCCGGAATTATGTGAAAAAGGGATTCCTGTAAAATAGACAGCGAAAAAAGGAGATCCTGTCTTTTTCGCCGGACAGTCACACGAATCATTGGAGGGACCGACCGTGAAATACAATATGAACCGGGCCCGCGTAAAAGCGTCGGCATTCCTCGCCCTCGCGCTTTTTGCCGCGCCGTTCGCCGCGCGTGCCGCCGCGCCCGATCCCGTGCGCGAGATGGAAACGGAGCGGCAGGGCCTTTCCGAATACCGGGAAGAGCTCGAACGCCAGCTTGCCGCGCTGGAGAACGACGAGGAGAAAAAGGAGGTCCGCCTCGGTCTGCTGGAAAAACAGATCGAAACGACCGAAAAGGAGATCGACAACGCCGTTCGGAACATCGAAACGCTGAACGGCAGCATCGCCGCGCTGGAAAAAGAGATCGAGGAATCCGGCGCGCAGATCGGGGAAACGATGGATCTCTTCAAGAAAAGGATCGCGGTCCTCTATCGGGCGAAGGGCGTCTCCACGCTCGAGATCCTCTGCAACGCCGGAAGCCTCTACGATTTTTCCATGCGCGTCCAGCTCCTAAACCGGATCACCGGCCGGGACCGCGAGCTGATCGAGAAGGTCACCGCGCACATGGAGGAGACCGCCGCAAAGCGCGACGCCGTGGAAAAGAACAAAGCCGCCCTCGCCGAGGAGCGGAAGCGGCTGGAAGCAGACCGGAGCAGGCTGGTCGAGATGCGGGAAGAAAACCAAAAGCTCATCGAGGAGATCCGCGCGGAAAAGGGCGAGGTCGATACGGAACTTCGTCGCACCGCCGAGGAGGAAAACATCCTCGCAGACCGCATGCGCGACCTGATCGCGA
>CANRMW010000032.1 GCA_947631835.1 uncultured Clostridia bacterium
GTACTCCTTTTGGCATAAAAATGCACCCCCTCGTTAGACATTATATCACATTATCTAACTTTTGGGGTGCATTTCAGTTCCACACAGGCGGGGCGTTCTTAACTCTTTTGAGCGAATTACAGCCGGTTCTCGCGGACCTCGCGCAGGATCTCGTCCACGTCGTACTGCTTCGACGGGGACCGGACTGCGGCCGGCCGCGCGTCTGTGCGCTGCGCCGGCTCCTCCTCGGCTGTCTTTTCCTGCGCCAGGGGCTTTTGCGCCGCCGGTCTCTGCGCCGGATGCACCCTCGGCGCGGCCCCCTTTTGGACCTCGTGCTTCGGGCGGTAGGAGGAATACACGTCCTCCATTTCCATCTCCACGCGCATCGGGACGGCGGGCTTTTCCGCGGCGACTGCGCGCAGCTTCTCCTCCGCGGTCATCGGCTCGGCGAGAAAATCCTCCAGCGTCATCTGCTGCGCGGACTTTCGTCCCGTGCTGCGCACCGCGGGGAGGTCGCCCGTGTCGGCCTTCGGGTCCACCGCCGGGCGGGGCGCGCGGCTCCGCTCCCTGCGCTGGGAAGCTTCCCGCTGCTTTGCGAGCTGCCGCGCCTCCTCGATCTCATCCAGCACCTCTTCGCGTCCGTCCGCGACGCTCCGGGCCGCCGTCACCCGCGAGACCGCGACCAGCAGCACGAGGCCGAGCGTTCCGCCGAGCGCGAGGAACGCGCCCGCCCAGAACACCGTATCCGCCGCGCGGCCGCTCACGCCCTGCATGACGAACGGCGCTGCGCTCTGCACCGTTTCCGGGGTCTCTGCGGGGTCCGGCTCCGATTCCGGGATCAGGTCCCCCGCCGCGAAAGCGGTCACACTCGTGAAAGCGCAGCCGAGCAGCGCCGCAAGAAGCAGCGCCAGCGCCGCGCGCACGGCTTTCTTTTTCATATCCAATCCCCCATTCGCTCCGAGGAAGCGGTCAGAAAACGATCCGGGAGGCGATGTACGCGGGCAGCGCGTCGATCGCGATGCGCTCCTGCGCCATGGTGTCGCGGTCGCGCACGGTGACGCAGCCGTCGGTCTCGCTCTCGAAATCATACGTCACGCAGAACGGCGTGCCGATCTCATCCTCGCGGCGGTAACGCTTGCCGATGGAACCGGTCTCGTCAAAGTCGGTCATGAAGTGCTTCGAAAGCGCCTCGCAGACCTCCATGGCCTTGCCGGAGAGCTTCTTCGAAAGCGGCAGCACCGCGGCCTTATACGGCGCGATCGCCGGGGAGAGCCGCAGCACGACGCGGGTGTCGTTCTTTTCGGCGTCGAGCACCTCTTCGTCATACGCCTCACACAGGAGCGCGAGCACCGTGCGGTCGAGCCCGTAGGTGGACTCGATGATGTACGGGATGAACCGCTCGTTCGTCTCCGGGTCGAGGTAGCTCATGTTCGTGCCGCTGTATTCCTGGTGGCGCGTGAGGTCGAAGTCGGTGCGGTTGTGCGTGCCGTTGATCTCGCCCCAGCCGAACGGGAACAGGAACTCGATGTCGCAGGCGGCCTTCGCGTAGTGCGCGAGCTTCTCGTGGTCGTGGTAGCGCAGGTGCTCCTCCTCGATGCCGAGGTCCTCGAAATAGCGCTTGCCGTATGCCTTGAAGTATTCGTAAAGCTCGGCGTCCGTGCCCTCCTTGCAGAAGGTCTGGAACTCCATCTGTTCGAACTCGATCGTGCGGAACGTGAAGTTGCCGGGGGTGATCTCGTTGCGGAACGCCTTGCCGATCTGCCCGATAGAGAACGGCAGCTTCGCGCGCATCGTGCGCTGCACGTTCAGGAAGTTGACATACTCGCCCTGCGCGTTTTCCGGGCGCAGATAGATGACGCTCTTCGAATCGTTCGTCACGCCGCGGTACGTCTGGAACATCAGGTTGAACTCCCGGATGTCGGTGAAGTTATGCTTGCCGCACTTCGGGCAGGGGATGTGGTGCGCCTTGATGTACTCGAACATCTCCTCCTTCGTCATCGAATCGGGATGGGCGTCGGGGTCGAACGCTTCGATGAGGTTGTCGGCGCGGTGGCGGGTCTTGCACTCCTTGCAGTCGAGCAGCGGATCGGAAAAGCTCGCGACGTGGCCGCTCGCCTCCCAGACTCTCGGGTGCATCAGAATGTCGGCGTCCACCTCATAGCTGTTCTTCCGCTCCTGGATGAAACGCTTGCGCCATGTGTCCTTGACGTTGTTCTTCAGCCGTGCGCCGAGCGGCCCGTAGTCCCATGTATTCGCGAGGCCGCCGTAAATATCCGAGCCGGGGAAAATGAATCCCCGGGTCTTGCAAAGGGCGACGATCTTCTCCATCGTCTTCTCTTCCGGTTTCAGAATGGTCTTCATATACGGTTCTGCTTCCTTTCTTTGCGCGGTGCTCCGCAGGGCGCGGGGCCCGTCTCGAAACGCGGGGTCCTCGGCCCCCGCATCCAAAATCCCTTTGGGGCAGACAACTTCCGTGCTTTCCATAGTATAGCATTTTTCGGGGGAGAGCGCAAGACTTCCATCCGCATTCCGCGCACATTTTCCGAAAATCCGTTGACAACCCCTTCCCGGCGCGGTAGAATGAGAACAAACGAACCGGACCGGGAGCTGCCCGGTCCAAGGAGGAATTGCATGAAAAACGCGAAACTCACGGTCGAAAAGGATTTCACCGTCTCGAAGATCGACCCCCGCATCTACGGCTCCTTTGTGGAGCACCTCGGCCGCGCGGTCTACGGCGGCGTTTATCAGCCGGGCCACCCATCCGCCGATGCGGACGGCTTCCGCCGCGACGTGATGGACCTCGTGCGGGAGCTTCAGGTCCCGATCATCCGCTACCCGGGCGGGAACTTCGTCTCGAATTTTTACTGGGAGGACAGCGTCGGCCCGGTGGAGCTTCGCCCGAAGCGGCTCGAGCTCGCATGGCGCAGCACCGAGCCGAACCGCATCGGCATCGCGGAGTTTTCGAAGTGGTGCGGAAAGGTCGGCGCCGAGGTGATGCAGGCCGTGAACCTCGGCACGCGCGGCATCGACGCCGCATGCAATCTGCTGGAATACTGCAACCATCCTTCCGGCTCGAAATACAGCGACCTGCGCATCTCCCACGGCGCGAAGGATCCCTTCGGCGTGAAGGTCTGGTGCCTCGGCAACGAGATGGACGGCCCGTGGTAGACCGGCCACGAGACCGCCGCCGAATACGGGCATCTCGCGGACGAGACGGCGAAGGCCATGAAGCAGATCGATCCGACGATCGAGCTCGTCCTCTGCGGCAGCTCGAACACCGAGATGCCCACCTTCCCGGAGTGGGAGAACACGGCGCTCACCGCCGCCTACAACAGCGTGGACTACATCTCGCTCCACCAGTATTTCGGGAACCGCGACGGCGACACGGCGAACTTCCTCGCAAAGAGCGACGAGATGGACCGCTTCATCCGGACGGTCATCGCCACCTGCGATTTCGTGAAGGCGGAGCGCCGTGCGAAGAAAGACATGATGCTCTCCTTCGACGAGTGGAACGTCTGGTTCCACTCCGAGGCCGAAAACGACGACACGATGCGGAACCGCCCGTGGCAGGAAGCCCCGCACCTGCTCGAGGACCGCTACACGTTTGAGGACGCGCTGCTCGTCGGGTTGCTGCTCATCACGCTCCTCAAGCACAGCGACCGCGTGAAGATCGCGTGCATGGCGCAGCTCGTGAACGTCATCGCGCCGATCATGGCGGAGGAGAACGGCCCCGCCTGGCGGCAGACGATCTTCTATCCGCTCCTGCACGCCTCGAAATACGGGCGCGGCACGGCCATGACCCCGGTGCTGTCCTCCCCGAAGCACGACACGAAGGATTTCACCGACGTCACCGACGTGGATTCCGTCGCGGTCTGGAACGAAGCCAGCGGCGAGGTCACGGTCTTCGCGGTGAACCGCTCCCTTGCGGACGACGTCGCGCTCACCGTGGACCTGCGCTCCTTCCCCGGCGCGCGCCTGCTCGAGCACATCCGGCTCGCAAACGGCGACCTCAAGGCGGAAAACTCCGCCTCGGCACAGAACGTTTCCCCCGAGACCGTTTCCCTCGCGGAGACGGACGAGGCGGGCCTGCCGCGCATCCTTCTCCAAAAATGCTCGTGGAACGTCCTCCGCTTCTCGGTGTAAGCAAAGAGCAAAACGCAAAGCATGCCCCCGGCGCCGCAAAAGGCTCCGGGGGCTAATTTCCCGTGAAAACCGCCGAAAAGGGCGGCTTTACCAGTACCCGAGCAGCGCGAAGAGCAGCGCGCGGGCACGTCCCGCCCGGGCGCGGGCCGCGCGCGTCGTGCCGTCAAAAAGCGCGCGCGCGTCCGCCGTGCTTCTTATGCCGACATGAAAGAGAACTGGATGCCATATGTCAAAAAGCGCGCGCGCGTCCGCCGTGCTTCCTCGGCCGGCGCGCGTCTTCGGTTCTCCGAACCGTGCGGCGAGCGCGGCGGTGTGGACCCGTTCCGCGAGCGCGAAGTCCACGCCGGCGGCCTCGGCAAAGCGGGCGGCAAAGTCCTTTTCCGTGCCGGAAAGCGGCGCGGCGAGCATACCGCAGCGCCGCAGCAGCCAGACCAAGGAGAGCAGCATGCGCCCCGGCGGCGCGCTCCGGCGCGCGCGGACGAGCCCGCGGTGCGCGCGGAACAGCAGAAAGACCAGCAGGAGAAGGCACAGCGCCCCGCCGAGGACAACGCCCACGGCCCGCACGGTCTCCCATGCGGAGCTTTCTTGCTCCCCCTGCTTCTTCTGCAGAGCGTCCGACTCCGTCTTTTCGGGGCGCGGGACGTCCGCGGGCGCGGCGGTCGCCTGGGGCGGGACGGTCGTCTGCGGCCGCGCGGTGGAGACGGGCCGCGCCGTCGCGGCGGGCGCCGGTTCATAGGTTTCTCCGTAAGCGTCCGCGTTCTGCGGCATCGCCGTTTCCCAGACCACCGCGCCGGAGGGCGTCGCTTCGATCACCCGCCACCCGGCCGCGCTGTCCCACACCTCGACCCACGCGTGGGCGGAGGCGTCGGTGAGCGTGCAGGAAAACCCGCCGTCTTTCCCGCGCTCGAACGCCGACGGCTGCGCCACATATCCGGAGACATAGCGGGCGGGGTACCCGTAAGACCGGAGCATCAGCGCGGCGGCCGTCGCAAAGTGGACGCAGAACCCGCGCCGGTTCTCAAAGACCGCGTATTCGGTCGGCTCCACCCCCGGCGGCGTGATCCCCGGGGAAAGCGTGTATTCGACATGCTCGCTCAGATACGACAGCGTGGACCGCACGGCCTCCTCCAAATTTCCCGCCGGGCGAGACGCGCACAGCGCCCGGAGCCGTTCCAGCTCCTCCGGGACGTCGAGCGCGTTTTCCCGGACGAACCCGCCGTACACGGAAAAGCCCTCCGAAGTCCAGTTCCCGGGCGCGAGGCCGTCGCGCCAGGAGGCCCACTCCGGGAACCAGCGGAACGTGTCGTCCCGCCCCTTCGTGGAGACGAGCGTCCCGCCGTAAGGCGTGAACGCCCCCGCCCCGCCGCCAGAAACGCGCCGCACGGTGAGCGTGCGCGGCGTGTGCCCGAGATACGAAAATCCCGCGTAGGCGCGGTTTTCAAACCGGACCTCGGCGTCCGACACGCCCTCCGCTTCCAGCGCTTCGAAAACGGAGGCGGGATCCGTCGGCGCCCAGCTCCCGTTTCGGTACACGGTACCGATAAAATTCTTCAGATAAACGGCCGAAGACGGCCGCACGTCCGTCTCGAGGACCAGCATGTCCTCGCCGGAGGAATAGTGCGGCGCGTGCAGAGAGGCCCGGCGGGAGAGGTCGTCCGGGTCCGTGTTTTCCGGAAGGAGCTTTTGCTGCAGCGCGCGCGGCAGGTCGTAAAGGGCGTCCGCGTTCGGAAGGATCAGCACGGCCGCGAGCGCCGCGGAGACGCCCAAAAGGACGGCGGTCGCGACCCCTCCGCGCCCCGGCGCGCTCCCGGCGAAAACGCGCGCCCGCTCCGCGAGGACGTGGAACACGAGCAGCATCAGCGCGGCATACGGCTCCGGGCCACGCCCGAACGAAGCGGGGGCGGCCAGCAGCGGCAGCGTCAGGAGCAGCAGCCACCGCCCGGCGTGAAAATGGAACGCCGCGAGATGCAGAAGGAACGTCAGGGGCAGCGCGATGAGCACCATGAGGAACGAGGTGTCCAGATTCGGGAGGAGCTGTATGTGCCCGGTCAGATACCAGATCAGCCGGCGCACCGCATTCTCCACTTCCTCCCGGCACACGGTCCAAAAGACGAGGAGCGCGGCGGCGGTCAAGCCCAAAGCGGCAAGCCCCCGAAACCTCGGCAGGAGCCGCTCCAAAACGGAGAGCAAAAGCGCGAAGACCGGGACGGCCCAGCAGATCAGATCATAGCGGAACGCCATCAGATCGAAAAGCGCGTCCGCAGAAAAGAGCAGGCCGAACACGCCGCAGAGCACGCCCGCCCACCCCAAAAGATCGATGGGCGCGGACCGTCCTCTCCGGGGCGCGGGTCCCGCCTCAAAGACGGATGCTGTTTTCCCGGATCTCTTTTTCATACTGCTCCTCACTGCACCGCAGGAGCTCCCCGCGGCGCGTCCGCAGGACGAGCTCCGTTTCCGCGAACACCACGGTCTCCCCGGCGGCCTCCCCGTCCAAAAGCTCCTGGAGCGCGGCGTCCGGGAGGCCCTCCTCGCCGAACGGCTCCTTTGCGCGCAGGCGTTCCTCCATCGCCGCGAAGAGCGCGTCCCGCCCGGTGATCTCGCGGTCCACAAGCCCGAAACGCTCCCGGTCGAACCACGTCGCCGTGTGCGGCGCGCCCGCTTCCAGCAGCCCGAGCGAGAGCGACCAGCACATCGACCAATACGCGTCCGCGCGCTTCGCGGAGACCGTTCCCGCGCCGTCCCACACGACACGGACGCGCGGGCGCGTCTCCCGGCTGTACCGCTTGGTGAGAAGCTCGTCCCGCCGTGCGGAGAGCTTCCAGTGGATGTCCCGGAGCGCGTCTCCCTGCCGGTATTCCCCGATCTCCCGGATCTCGGGCGGCGGTCCGCTGCCCTCGCCCGGCGCGCCGTCCGTTTCGGCGGTCATCGTCGGGGAACCCTCCACCACGGTGAAAAGCGGCGGGCTGTCCGGCAAAACGATCACGCTCTCCGAAAACGCCGGCCGCAGACGCCGCTTCCAAAACGCCAGCAGGTCCCAAAGCGCAAGGCGCTTCATCTGCACCGCGAACGCGCCGCAGTACCTCGGGATGACGGAAAAAGACGCCTCCGCCGCGTCCCGCGCGGGGACGGGCAGCGTCCCGGAAAAGTCCTCCTCCCCGCAGCGAAGGGCGAGCTCCGCCTTCGGGAATGGGAGCGGGAGGGGATTTTCGATCCGCATCGTCACGAAAAACGGCTCCCCGCGCCGCAGCGCCTCCTGCGGCAGCCGCACGGAGACCTTGATCCGCCGCGCGCCAAGCCGCAGAAGCAGAAAAAGAAGGAGCGCGAGAAACAGCAGCGCGGTCGCCGCCAAAAGAAATCCCGGGGAGCGGAACATCCCGCCCACATAAAAAAGCGCGAGGGCGAGAAGGAGCGCCGCCGCGCCCTTCACGGCTGTTTCTTCCCGCGCAGCGCGGGACGCTCCACGCGCGCGAGGACCGCCGAAAGCGCCTCGTCGCGCGTGCGGTTCTCCATCCGCGCCCGCACGCTCAACTGCACCCGGTGCCGCGTGCAGGGGAGGAACTGCTCCTCCACGTCCGACGGCGCAACAAAATTCCTCCCGTGCAGCCACGCCGTCGCCCGCGCCATGCGGGAAAGCGCCAGCGTCGCGCGGGGAGACGCGCCGCTTTCGAAGCTGCGGTCTGCCCGCGTCTCGGAGACGAGCCGCACGATGTAGGCCGCGACCTCCTCGGAGACGAAGACCCCGCGCACCTCGCTGCGGATCGCGCGGAGCTGCTCGAGCGTCATGCAGGGCGAGAGGCCGTCCACGGCGCGGTCCTCTCCGGCGCGCACCGCCATTTTCGTTTCGCTTTCAAAATCCGGATACCCCACGGCGGTGCAGATGAGGAACCGGTCCATCTGCGCGGCGGGCAAAAGCTGCGTGCCGACCGCGCCGGCGGGGTTCTGCGTCGCAATGACAAAAAACGGATCCGGCACGGGGCGCGTCACGCCCTCCACCGTGACCTGCCGCTCCTCCATGACCTCGAGCAGCGCCGACTGCGTCTTCGGAGACGTGCGGTTGATCTCGTCGGCGAGGAGCAGATTGCAGAACACGCTGCCCGGCTGATAGACGAAGCGCTCCGTCTCCCGCCGATAGACGGAAAACCCCGTGAGGTCCGAGGGGAGCACGTCCGGCGTGAACTGCACGCGCCGCGTTTCCAGATTCATCAAACGGGCGAACGAGACCGCGAGCGTCGTCTTCCCGACGCCCGGGATGTCCTCCAAAAGCACATGCCCGTCCGCGAGCAGCGCCGCGAGGATCTCCACCGCCGCCTCCTGTTTTCCAAGGATCACGCCGCCCACCTGCTCCAGCACTTGAACGACCGCTTCCCGATTCGCGTCCATGGTCCTTCTCTCCTTTCCCTTTGTGTTTATAGGGTATCACGCCGCGCGGCGGATGTCAAGGAAATCGCTTGCAAAACCCATCCGTTTGTGCTATACTGTTCCCGCCGTACTGTATCCGGAAAACGGAACAATAACGGCGGAAAGAAGGAAACAGAATATGAGAAACCAGAAGGTGCTGCGCTTTACGCTCGGCACGCTGATGGCGGCGATCCTGCTGCTCATGGGCTTCACGCCCCTCGGGTATTTAAACGTCGGGCCGCTCGCCATCACGTTCAACGTCATCCCGGTGGCGATCGCCGCCGTGGCCCTCGGCCCTGCAGGCGGCGCCGCCGCGGGAGCCGTCTTCGGTCTGACGAGCTTCTTCCAGTGCATCGGCATCGGCGGGCTGAGCCTGCTCGGCTCGGCGCTCTTCGCGATCAGCCCGGTGCGCGCGGCGGCGCTCTGCTTTGTGCCGCGCATCCTGGACGGGCTGCTGCTGGGATTTGTTTTCCGCCTTGCGTCGCGCATGATCGGCGGCACGGCCGCGTGCTTCGTCACGGGCTTTTTCGCCGCCGCGCTCAACACCGTTTTTTACATGAGCGCGCTGCTCCTGCTCTTCGGCTCGACGCCCTATATGCAGGCGCTCATCGACGGGCGGAACCTGTTCCTGTTCGTCGTCGCGTTCGTCGGCGGCAACGCTGTCGCGGAGCTGATCTCCTCCACCCTGCTTTCGGGCGCGGTGGGGGCGGCGCTTCTGCGCGCGCGGCTGATCCCGCAGCCTGTCAAAAAGGAGAAAACCGCATGATCCTCGCCATCGATATCGGAAACTCCAACATCGTCATCGGCCTTGCGGACGGGGAGACCATCCTCTTTCGCGAGCGCGTCGCGACGGACCATACGGCGACGGCGCTCCAATACGCCGCGATGCTCCGCACCGCGTTCGACATGAACGGCCAAAGCGCCACGGACGTCACGGGCGCGATCGTCTCGTCGGTGGTCCCGGGCGTGACGGGCGCCGTCACCGGCGCGGTGGAGAAATTCGCCCGCGTGCAACCGCTCGTCGTCGGCCCGGGCATCAAAACGGGCCTTCGCATCCGGATCGACAACCCCGCCCAGCTCGGCAGCGACCTCGTGGTCGATGCCGTCGCCGGGCTGCGGCACTACCCGCTCCCGCTCATCATCATCGACATGGGCACCGCGACGACGCTCTCCGTCCTCGACGGAAACGGCGATTACCTCGGCGGCATGATCTGCCCCGGCATGGCCGTCTCGAACGCCGCGCTCGTCGGCGGGACGTCGCAGCTCCCGAAGATCGCCTTCGAGGTGCCGAAGAACGTCGTCGGCCGCAACACGGTGGACTGCATGAAGAGCGGCCTGCTCTACGGCTCGGCGGGCGCGCTCGACGGCCTGATCGACCGCGTGGAAGCGGAGATCGGCGCGCGCTGCACCGTCGTCGCGACCGGCGGCCTCGCCGGGACGGTCGTCCCGCTCTGCCGCCACAGCGTGCTGCTCGACGACGACCTGCTCCTCAAGGGCCTGCTCATCCTCTACGAAAAAAACACCGCGCCCGTCTGACCGGCGCGGACAAACATGAAAAGATCCCCCGGTTTCGAAAACAAGCCGGGGGATCCGTTTTGTCTTAACGGTCGGACCGCGTTTAGAGGTACGCGGAGACGATCTCGTTCATCTCGTCTATATGCTGCTCCATCTCCGAGACGAGCTTGAACTGATTGCGCGCGCGCACGAGGTTGTGCTCGGGATAATCGGTCTTGAAATAGACGTCGCCGTTCAGGTAATCGGCGAGGAACCGCATCCCCACCTCGAGCGTCATCAGCTTCGCGCCGATGGGCAGCGTTTTGATCTCCCGCTCCGTCAGCGAAGCCCCCGCCTCCCCGAGGAAGCCCTCGGCATAAGCCTTATAGAACGGCAGGCTGAAATGCACCTTTTCGAGGTCCGCCTCATCCTCGGCGGCGGTCGTCGCGCCCGCGCGGATGGAATCGCCGAAGTCGAACGCCGCGAGCCCGGGCATCACGGTGTCGAGGTCGATCACGCAGACCGCCTTGCCCGTCTCGTTGTCCAGAAGGACGTTGCTCATCTTCGTATCGTTGTGCGTCACCTTGAGCGGCAGCTCGCCCTTTTGGAGCAGCTCGGTCAGCGCGCCGCAGTCCGCCTCGCGGGCCTTTGCGAACGCGATCTCCGCGCCGACCTCCCCGAGCCGCCCCGCGCGGTCCTCCCTCACGGCGGTCATGAGCTGTTCAAAGCGCGCCGGCGTATCGTGAAAATGCGGGATCGTCTCATAGAGCGTGTCGGCGGGATAATCCGCAAGCATCTTCTGGAACCGCCCGAACGCCGCGCCGGATTCATACAGGCGCTCCACGGAATCCGCGAATTCATACGCCGTGGTGTTCGGGATGTTCTTGGTCACGCGCCAGAAATTCCCGTCGCGGTCCACATAGTGGAACCGGCCCGTTTTCGTCTCCTTCACGGTCAGCGTGCCGCGGTCCGGGTCCTCGCCCGCGCGGATCAGCTTCTTCGCGATGAAGTTCGTGACGCCGATGATGTTCTCCATGATCTGTTCGGGATTCGGGAACACATAGCCGTTGATCCGCTGCAGCACCCACTCTTCGCCGCGGTCCGTCACGACAAGGAACGTATCGTTGATGTGCCCGCCCCCGTAGGGCTCGATGGACACGATCTCGCCGCCGAAGTCATACGCGGCGGCGGCCTCCTTTACGGGGATCTCCCGCTTCTCCATAAAAATGCCTCCAAACTGTCAACCCGTCAGGTCGATTTACACATTCAGAATGATGCGCAGGATCTCGGACCGCCCGGCGGCCGTCAGGTTCATGGTGCCGCTGGTGCGTTCGAGGATCGCGCGCACGCTGGGCAACTCCAGCCCGTCCTTCGGCTTCGGCGTGATGAGCGTCTTGACGAAATCGTTCACTGACATGCTGCGGACGGATTTCTTTCTCTCCGGGTGCGCGGCCGGGTACACGGCCTCAAAGGTGATCCGCCGCTCCACGGGCAGGACCGTCAGCCGCACAAGGCGTTCCTCCGCGCCGGAGCGCTCCGCGCAGTCGATGGCGTGGGCGAGGACGTCGTTCAAAATGACGCACAGCTCCACGGTCTTGAGCCGCGTTTCCCCGATCTCCACGTTGCTCTCCATCTCGATGCCGCAGTGCCGGGCATAGGCGGCCTTCGCGGCAAGGACCGCGTTGATGTATGGGTTTTCGCTGTATGTCTCGAGAAGCGGATCGTGCAGGGAGCCTTCCTCCGAGATGACCTTGAGCACGCCCTCGCAGTTGCCGCCCTTCGCATATTCCGAGATCTCGCTGAGGACAAAATTGTGGTGGTCCCGCACGGTCTTGGCGTTCGTCACGTTCCCGACCATCGCGGTGAAGTAATCGGCTTCGGCGGCAAGGAGCTCATCCCGGTGCTCGACGGTGCATTCGCGCTCCCGAAAGCGCGCGGCGCTGTACGCACAGCGCACGACAAACGCGAGGAACAGGTAAATGAGCACCGTGAGGAAAAACCGGGGCGGGTAGGTCGTGATGCCGAGCGCGCCGGTGAACGTGCCGTTCGCGGCGAACAGGCACGCCGCCTGCCCCACGCAGAGCCCCACGGAGAGGACGGAGACCATCCGCGCGGCGAAAAGGTGCAGCGGGCGCAGGAAGGTGATCATCGAGAGGAACGTGAAGAGGATGTAGACCGCGCTCCCCACGACATACGCCATGAAGCCGGAGGTCCCGAACGGCAGCGCGCCGAGCAGGTGCTCCACCACGCCCCAGAGGAACGTGTAGTTGCACACGGCGAGGATCCCCACAAAGAGCTTCTGCGCAATGCCGTTCGTCGCGAGGAAGACCGACGCAGCGAGCATCAGGAAAACGTTGATGCCGTTCGCGATCTCTCCCGCCGTGTCATTGAGCGCCGGCGCGACCGTCGCGCCGAGGATCAGGGACAGCACAAAAACGGCGCCCCCCGTGATGAGGCCGGTGAGCATCCGGAAACGGCCATTCAATACCGCGAGGAACAGCACGATATTGCACAAATATACAACTGGCAAAAAAAGCATGGAAATTCTCCTTTTCCGAAAGCCGCTTTTCCAAAAGAAAAGCCCGCCTTTTTTTGAGTCGCGTTGCTCGTGGCCAAAGGCCGTTTCGTCGCGCCGGTCGTGCGCTCCGCGCACTTCGCCGGTGCGTATGGGAAGCTTCGCCCCGCGCCGGAAATCGTGTCGTGTGGGGAACTTGCCTCCGTTTCCCGTAAGCTGGCCTAGGGTGAACGAAATCGGTTTTGCCGCCCCGCGCGTGTACTTTTCTTGAAAGAAAAGTACACAAAAGAACTTTTAAGTCGCGTTGGTCGCGTGTGTAGGCACACGCTTCGCCGGTGCGTTTGGGTAGCTTTTCTCCCGTGCCGGAAATTTGGTCTACTTTGTGAGCCCGTCTCCGTATACCGTAAGCTGCCGTAGAGCAAACGAAAGCGGCTGTGCCGCCGCACCGGAAGTTGAGTTTGTGTGGCGGGCCTGCCTCCGTCCCCCGCCAGCCAGAGTAGAGCAAACGAGAGCGGCTGTGCCGCCCCGCGCGTGTACTTTTCTTGAAAGAAAAGTACACAAAAGAACTTTTAAGTCGCGCCGGTTGTGCGCTCCGCGCACTTCGCCAGTGCGTGTGGGAAGTTTTGCCCCGCACCGGAAGTCTAGTGTATGTGGTGGGCCTGCCCCCATTTCCCGTAAGCCAGCCTAGGGCAAACGAGAGCGGCCCTGCCCCCCGCGGTTATTATACCACACATTCCAACGTATTTCAACGGAAAATGCGGGATTTATCCCCTTTCCCTAAGATTTTCAAATTTTTTCGCAAATACCTTGACAGGCGAAGTATCTGCATGGTATTATGTATCCATCGGCACGGCGGCGCACGCCGGGCGGGATTGCCGGAGAAAGGAGGGGGCCGGGATGTCGATCGCGGCGGATCTGATCCGCGGGCACACGGACACCATTATTCTGGCGCAGTTGATGCACGGCGACAGCTACGGGTACAGCATCAACCGGAAGATCCAGGAGATCACGCAGGGCCAGTACGAGCTGAAGGAAGCCACCCTCTACACGGCGTTCCGGCGGCTGGAACAGAGCGGGTTCATCCTCTCCTACTGGGGGGACGAGAACACCGGCGCGCGGCGGCGGTACTATTCGATCACCAAGGCCGGCCGGGCGTACTACGCTTCGCTCCTGGACGCGTGGGAGCGCTCCGAACGGATCATCGAACAGCTCATACGGTAGAAAAGGGGGATTTACGGTGGAATACAACATTCGGGCGTATGTGGACGGCCTGCTTCGGGACGCGCCGGAAACGCAGCGCGCGTTCGAGATGAAGGAGGAGCTCATCCAGAATCTCCTCGACAAATACAACGACCTCGTCGAATCCGGGAAGAGCCCGGAGGACGCATACAACATCACGATCTACGGCATCGGGGACATCTCTGAGCTGCTCGCCGAAATGGAGCGCGAGGAACCGGCGCGCGGCGGAGAAGACGCGGCGGCCTTCAAATACTACGAGGCGATGTACTATTTCCGCAGGCGGCGTGCCGCGCTGCTCGCGGCGGGGATCGCCTTCTGCGTGTTCGGGCTGGTGCCGTGCATCGTGCTCAGCGTGCTCGCGGAAGCGAACGGCACCGATTTCCTCGCGGGCGTCGGGGTCGGCGGGATGTTCGTCTTCTGGGCGGTGGGCGCGGCGCTGATCGTGTTCGGCGCGGTCTCCGGCCCGAAGCGGAGCGATCCGCCGGAGATGGCGGTGCGGATCTACCTGCAAAAGACCGCGCGGCGGCCGGCGGTCTCGCAGGGAACGGCGGCGTCCATCTACTGGACGCTGCTTGTGTCGGCGTATCTGCTGCTCAGCTTCCTGACGAACCGCTGGGACATCACATGGCTGATGTTCCTCGCCGCGCCGGCGGGCTTTATGCTGATGCGGGCGCTTCATGCGGCGGCCGCGAAGAACACGGAAGAGGAGGAAAGGAAATGAAGGGAAAGTTTCGCGCGGATTCCGCTTTTGTCATCCGCATCGCGGCGCTGCTGTGCATCGCGGTGTTCGCCGTCGGCATCCTGCTCTACGGCCTTTCCACGGGCTTTGGCATCAGCGATTTCCTGCATTTCGGCATACAGGGAGAGCTGAACGTCACGGAGACGTACACCGAGGAGCTGGAAGAGCTGGAGGAGCTGGAGATCTCGTGGCTCGCCGGCCCGGTGACGGTCGGGTTCTACAACGGCGCGGTCGTGCAGCTCGTGGAGACGGCGCAGCGGCCGCTCCATGAAGACGAGCGCCTCGTCACCGACGTTTCCGGCTCGACGCTGGAGATCGCCTGGGACGACTCCCTCCTGCGCATCCCGTTCGGCCACAGCGAAGCGAAATCGCTCGAGGTGCGCATTCCCCGCGCCTTCTACGGCACGCTCGGATCCGTCACGGTCTCGACGACCTCCGGGGACATCTCGCTGGACGGCTTCTCGCTGAAAGCGCTCTCCCTCTCGACCGCCTCCGGGAAGATCACCGCCATGAACGTTGCCGCGGACGAGATGAAGCTCTCCACGGTCTCCGGCGATATTCTGGCGGAAAACGCGGGCGGCCTCACGGCGATGACGGTCTCCACGACCTCCGGCGCCGTCTCGCTTTCGGGCTGCGACGCCGGGGAGCTCTCGCTCTCCTCCACCTCCGGGGATCTTTCCTTCGGCGGGTCCGCAAAGTCGGTTGTCTCCTCGGCGATCTCGGCGAAGACCTCGCTCAGCTTCACCGCGCTCCCGGAGAAAGCGGAGCTCGGCAGCGTCAGCGGGGACGTCGTCCTCGCCTCGGCGAACGTTCCATCCGCGCTCCGGCTGGAATTTGTCTCTGTGAGCGGCAAGCTCGACACCGCGCTCGCGGTGCAGAAGAGCGGAGACCTTTACACGCTCGGCTCCGGCGGCCCGGAGATGAAGGTCACGACGACCTCGGGGAACTTCCGGCTCTCCTGACCGGCGTCCTCAAAAAAGAATATGCTGCGGGGGAACGCGGGAAACCGGCGTTCCCTTTTTTTGCGCGCGCGATGCGGACGGCCCGAAATACGCGTTTCCATGCATACTGTTCCAAAGGATGCAAATACTACCGACGCACCCGCGAAAGCGGGATTACATCGTTTGAAAGGAGCGTTTTCAAAATATGAAAGCCACAGGGATCGTGCGCCGCATGGACGACCTCGGCCGGATCGTCATTCCGAAAGAGATCCGCCGCACCATGCGCATCGGAGAGGGGTCGCCGCTGTTGATAACACGGACATCGTAGACCTTGTCCGGACGGCGTTCGCTCGTCTGGACTGCCTGAATCGTTGCGATATCTGCGATGTCCCGCTCAAAATTTGCGACGTCCTCCTCGGGCAGCGTCCCGCTCCGCAGGATGCTCTCGATGTCGTCCCGCAGCTTGATGTGGACGTGATCTTCATAGACATAGATCTT
>CANRMW010000033.1 GCA_947631835.1 uncultured Clostridia bacterium
CGGATCGTCTCCGCGTCCTTTCTGCCCTCGCTTTCCGTCTGCGCCTCGCTGATGAGGTTTTCCATGTTCTTGTGGACAACGAGCGAATCCTTCGGGCTCTCCTGGCATCCCGCGAGCAGCAGCGCCGCCGCGCAGACCCCCGCCAAGATCTTTCCACTCTTCATTCTATTTCCTTCCTTTCCCTTTTCAAGCGTCCGCACTTTCGCGTCAGTAGCCGAGGTCCGGCACGATCACCGAACCGTCGATGGCGTTGATCGCGAGCAGCGCCTCCGCCGCGCTCGATCTGCCGGCGCGGCGCTCGGCCTTCGGGTCATAGATCTCCTTCGTTCCCTCAAAGCTCCACACCGGCACGACGAGCCCGGTGTCGAAGCTGTCCGGCTCGCTGATGCGCGAGTAATCGAGACGCACGGCGTCGATGTCGATCGCGACTTCGAGGTCGTTTTCCGCCTGCACGACGGGAAGCATCTGCTCGAAGATCTCCCGGATCTCGCGGAACGGCTTCATCGCCGCGCCCCCGGTGACGGTCTCCGTCACCTCGAGCGGCGAAAGGTAATCGAAGCCGACGATCCCGCCGTCGTTCACGCGGATCTCGATCAGCTCGCCCGGCCAGCGCTTGAACGAGATGCTGTACGTCTCGCCCTCCGCCGCGCCGTCCACCGTGAAGAAGGAAACGCCGCCTCCGCCTTCCGCGCCCTCGCTCGTCTCGATGCTCTGCTTTTCTCCGCTGCGCTGGCGCAGCAGAACGCCGTCGATCTCGCGGCGGAATTTGAAGATGTAGTTCTCCCGGTAGACGATGTGCGTCATGTCTTCCATGTACGCCGTCTCGCTGAAGCGCCCGCCCTCCTCGAGGCCGAAATCCGAAAGGCCCAGCGTCTCGAGCAGCGATTCGGCCTGTTCCAGCGCCTCGTCTTCAGAGAGCGTGCAGCTTTCGCTTTCGAGCGGCGTGAACACGGCGTCGTCGCCGGAAAAGACCGAGCCGAGGAAATTTTCCGGCGCACCCTCGCCGAGGGGCTGGCTGTTGTACGACGCGGGATCGAGCACGGTGCCGTTATCCGAATACGCGCCGTTCATATACCCGCTTTTCGAGGCGGTGAAGCGCAGGCGGTTGCTGATCGCGTCGCTGTTATGCACCTGAAGCTCCGCATACAGCCCCTCTTTTCCCGAAGTCACGATGTCGAGAAAGCCGTCGTCCGGTTCGCCGCGCTCTCCGTTGAGCGGGTAGTTTTTCGGGTCGATGGCGTTCAGCTCCCGGATCGTGCGGAGCTTCCCGTCGGTCGGGTAATCGGCGGGGTCGGCGACCTCCGGCGCGGTCTCGTATTCCTCCTCCAGCGCGTCGATGGATTCCTGCATCCCCCGAAGCTGCTCCTCGATCTCCTCCTCGGAATAGACGGGATTTCCGTCCCGGTCCGTCGTGCTGCGCATACTCTGCTCGATGTCCTGCATCGCCGCGCGGTTCCCCGCGATATTCTCCTCGAGGCTCGATTTTGTCCGCGCGAACTGGAACGTCCAGTCATAGACGGGCGTGTCCCCGAGAAGCGCCGCGCGGACCTTGTCCACGAACGCCTGGTCGAACTTCTTCTGCCGCACGCGGTAGATGTTCAGCGTATCCGCGTCCGGCACCTCGACCTCGGCGTCCACGCGGGCCGTCACATGCAGCCCCTCGTTTTCGATCACGGTCTCGTACCGCCCGTTCCCGGAGACCTCTCCGCGGATCGATTCGGCGTCCGCCTTGCCCGTGCTTTCCGTCTGCGCCTCGCTGATGAGGTTTTCCATGTTCTTGTGTACGACGAGCGAATCCTTCGGACTCGCCTGACAGCCGGCAAGCAGCAGCGCGCCGCAGAGCGCGGCCGTCAAAAGTTGTTTCGCCTTCATTTTCCGAACCTCCCTGTGCCATGGTGATCCCAGTATACACCGAAAGATGTTTTCAAGTCTTCATCGAGTTGTAATGGACTTGTAAAAGTTTTGCCGCCGCACGAAAAAAAGCCCCCGAAGGGGCCTTTGCATTCTCTTTTCGAAGGTCACGCGCCGAGGTCGAAAAACCTTCCCTCGCCGCCCCTGAGCGCCGCGATCAGCGCCTTTGCGGAGCATTCCGGCAGCTCCACATGGGCGTGGTCCTCCTGCATCAGGTGGAGATAATGCGCGTCGGAGCTGCGGAGGATCGAAAGGCCCTCGAGCTCCGGGTGGAGCCTGCGCTGCTCGGCGGGGTCGCCGCCGAACGAGATCTCCGCCGCGGTGAAGCCCGCCTCGGGCGGCAGCATGCCGAGCGCCGCGATCACGCTGTAG
The DNA here is from genome assembly GCA_947631835.1 of uncultured Clostridia bacterium. Classification (GTDB taxonomy): domain Bacteria; phylum Bacillota; class Clostridia; order Oscillospirales; family Acutalibacteraceae; genus Hominenteromicrobium. The sequence continues at coordinate 2,284 of CANRMW010000033.1, forward strand.
CTGTCGTGATCGACATGCGCGGGGAACGCCGTCCCGCCGAAGGATTCCGCGAGCGCGCGCACCTCGTCCACGCTGATCTCCGTCGCGGGGATCAAAAGCCCCTCGATGTTCCCGATGGGCTCGTCGTCCTCGTTCATGATGATCTGGTCCCCGAAGATCTCCGGCCGGTTCGGCACGGTCATCCGGTGCGCCTGCACATAGTCGTCAAATGCCAGCGCGCCCTCCACCGTCTCGAACAGGCAGACGACGTGCGCCTCCTCGGCGGTCGTCAGCTCCATGCCCGGCACGACGACCACGCCCACAGCCTCCCCCACCTTGACGGCGGCGGGCGTGTTGCGGCAGGTGTTGTGGTCGGTCAGGGCGATGATGTCGCAGCCGAGCAGCGCCGCCATGTTGACGAGGTTGTTCGGCGTCATGTCGTTGTCGCCGCAGGGAGAAAGGCACGAATGCAGGTGCAGGTCGTAAGCGTAGCGCTTCATGGCCTCACGCTTCTTCGAGCGCCTTGGTCAGCGCCACAGCCGTTTCATACGCGGGGACCTCCGTCGCGTAGATGGCGACGCCCTGCATGTCGGCGCGCTTTAAGGCGTCTCCGTCGAGCGACGCGCTCTCCACGAGCACGATCCCCGCCGTATCGGCGAGCGTCGCCACGGCGATGGCGTTGATGTTGCCCATGACGGTGAGCCATACGTCGTCGGCCTTGGCGCGGCCCATGACCCAGCTGAGGAGGTCGCCCACATAGCAGCCGTGTACCTCGCGGTCCTCGCCGTCGCTTTCGGTCAGTAATTTCCAGCCGAGCTTTTCGGCCAAAGTCTTTACAGTCATCGTGCCGTCCCGTTCCTTTCCGTATGCAGTCCGGGGCCGGATCGTTCAGCTTTCCGGCTCCTCCGTGTCCCCGTTCTCCCCAAACATGGAGTTGAGCGCCTCCACCTTTCCGCGCAGGGTAAAGATGCAGTCCGTCCGCTTGGAGATGCCCTTCACCACGTCCTCCGCGAAGGCGCGGCAGGTCGGGGAGCCGCAGGCGCCGCAGTCGAGCTGCGGGAGCGTCTGCTCGAGGTCGTCGATCTCCATCATCATCATCATGGCCTTGCCGATGTCCGGCGAAAGCGACATGACGTTCGAAAATTCGAGCTCCGTCTCCCACTTCATCTCGCGCGGGACCGGCTCGTTCGCCTCGAGGTGGCTCTGGGAGACCGGCAGATACTTGCGCAGCCGCTGCAGCCGCGCCTGCGCGATGTACGGGTTCTCCACACAGAGCACGCCGCCCACGCAGCCGCCGGTGCAGGCGTTCAGCTCGATGAAATCCAGTTCGCCGATGCGCTCGTCCTCCACCTCTTCCAGCACGCGGATGACGTTGTGGATGCCGTCCGCGGCGAGGTACTTTTCCTTGAGCAGCGCGGCGGATTCCCCGCCGGAGGTCGCCCAGCCCACGCCGATGATCCCGGAGCTCGAGAGCGGCTCGATGGCCGCCGCCTCCAGCCGGTCCATCCGGTGAGAGAGGGGCGGGAAGATGTCGCTGATCGCAAGCACCCCGTCCACCTTTGATTTCTCGACACAGATCGGGTCGCGCACCTCCGTCACCTTCGCCGGGCAGGGCGAGATGAAGAAGCAGCCGATGTCCTCCTCGGGCAGACCGGTCTTCGCCATGGCGGCCTGCTTTGCGATGGTCGCGGCGATCTCCATCGGGGAGCGCAGCGGCAGCACATGGTCGCAAAGGTCCGGGAACCGGACGCGGATCAGCCGGACCACCGCCGGGCAGGCCGAGCTGATGACCGGCCGCTGGAGCGCGCCGGAATCCATGAGCCGACGCGTCGCCTCGCTGACGAGCTCCGCCGCGCCGGAGACCTCCACCACGTCGTCAAAATCCAGCGCCTTCAGGCCGGAGAGGACGTAGTCCTGGTCGTCGAGGTTGTTAAACTGCCCGTAGAGAGAGGGCGCGGGCAGCGCGATCTTATATTTGAATCGTTTGACGATCGCGAGGGGGTCGTGCCTCGCGCGCTTCGCGTGATGCGGACAGATGCGGATACACTCGCCGCAGTCGATGCACCGCTCCTGCGTGATGACGGCCTTGCCGTCGCGCACGCGGATCGCCTCGGTGGGGCAGCGCTTGATGCAGTTCGTGCAGCCGACGCACTTGTCCTTATCCAGCGTGACCGAATGGTAGAAATTTGCCACCGTCTACGCCTCCTGATCGTTATGTTCTTTTGCCCGCCGGCTCACGCCTTGGGGCTTTGGGCATAGACCACCATTCTGAGCTTCGTGCCCTTGCCCACGACGGAGTCGATCTCCATCTCATCCGAATACTTCTTCATATTCGGCAGGCCCATGCCCGCGCCGAAGCCCAGAGAACGGACGTTGTCGGGCGCGGTGGACCAGCCCTCCTGCATGGCCTTCTCCACGTCCGCGATGCCGGGGCCGTGGTCGATCAGCAGGATGACGACCTTATCGGGATCCACATCGACGATGGCTTCGCCGCCGCCGCCGTGGATGACCACGTTGATCTCTCCTTCATACATGGCGATGGCGACGCGGCGGATCGCCGCCGGGTTGTAGCCGAGCTTCTTCAGCTTCTGCTTCACGTCGCCGGAGGCCTCGCCCGCGCGGGTGAAGTCGTCGCCGGGGATGTCGTACTTCAGCTCCAGCATACTCATATCGCCGTGCCCCCTTCCAGGCCGGCCTTATAGAGCTTGCCGCAGGCCGTGAACATGCGGTAGGGCGTGGCGAGGACCGTGATGTCCCGCTGCTGCGCAAGGTTCAGCACGAGCTGCTCCGGGCGCTTGCCGCGCACAAACACGATGCAGTGCATATCCATCATTTCCGCGGTGCGGACCACCTGCGGATTGAGGAGCCCCGTCAGCAGCACAGACTGGTCCTTCACAAACGCGAGCACATCGCTCATCATGTCGCTGCCGCAGGCCGTTTTCAGCTCCTGATCCAGATCGCCCTCGACTAGGATCTCGGCGTCCAGGACTTCGATGATGTCATGTACCTTCATGAAATAGTTCCCATCCTTTCACAGTGCGGCGCCGCAGATCCCCCATTTCCGATGCACGGCGCCGGATCGCACAGCAGATATACTGTTATTATACAGGATCACGGCAAAAAAAGCAACACCCGGAAGAAATTTGTCCTTTTTCCATAATGCCGGCCGCAGATTATCGTGAAATAGATACGATAGAACGCGGCAAAAAAACACACGCCCCAAAAAGGAGCGTGCGTGTCCCGCCGTTTTGTTCCGGCGTTTTATACTTTTCCGTTCCAGCAGTAGGTGCAGAGCCTTTCCGCCGGGATGCCGACGGAGGCCGTCATGTCGTCGAGCCGGTTGTAGGCGAGCGTCGTGAAGTGCTGGTTCTCGCGGATCTTTTCGATCATCCGCGCGTAGCGCTCGGAATCCGGGTCGGCGTATTCGGAAAGGCGTTCGCTCCCCGCTTCGCCCTCGAGCTCGGCGATCATCCGCCGTGCGATGAGCTCCATCTCGGAGGTCGAGCGCGAGAAGTTCAGGTACCGGCAGCCGAAGAGGATCGGCGGGCAGGCGGGCCGCACATGGACCTCCTTGGCGCCGCTCTGGTAGAGGTAGTCGGTCGTGTCGCGCAGCTGCGTCCCGCGCACGATGGAGTCGTCCAGCAGCACGATCCGCTTCCCCTCGATGAGGTCGTGCACCGCGATCAGCTTCATCCTGGCGATCAGGTCGCGGCGGCTCTGGGGCGTCGGCATGAACGAGCGCGGCCACGTCGGGGTATACTTGATGAACGGACGGGAGAAGGGCGTGTCGGACGCGTTCGCGTAGCCGATGGCGGCGGCCGTGCCGGAATCCGGCACGCCGGCGACGATGTCCGCGCACACGCTGTCGCGCTTTGCCATGCACGCGCCGCAGCGGTAGCGCATCTCCTCCACGTTCGTCCCCTCGTAGGAGGAGGACGGGTAGCCGTAATAGACCCAGAGGAACGTGCAGATCTTCATCTCGTTCCCCGGCGCGACGAGCTGCGTCACGCCCTCCGGCGTCACGACCGCGATCTCGCCCGGCCCGAGCTCCCGGAAATCGGAATACCCGAGGTTGAGGTACGCGAAGCTCTCGAAGCTGACGCAGTACGCGCCCTCCTTCCGGCCGACCGTCACGGGGGTGCGGCCGAACTTGTCCCGCGCGCAGTAGATCCCGCGCGGCGTGAGGATCAGGATGCTCAGCGAACCGTCGATCTGCTCGAGCGCGGCGCGGATGCCGTCCACGAAGTTCTCCTCCTGGTTGATGAGCGCGGCGACAAGCTCCGTGGGGTTAACCTCGCCGTTTGCCATTTCAAAAAAGTGGGTCCCCTTGCGGATGACCTTCTCCGCGAGCTCCGCCGCGTTGTTGATCCGCCCCACGGTGGTCAGCGCGAAAGCGCCGTGGTGCGAGCGCATCAGGATCGGCTGCGGCTCGTAGTCGGAGATGCAGCCGATGCCGAGATTGCCCCGCATCTCGGTCCACTCCTTTTCGAATTTCGTGCGAAAGGGCGCGTTCTCGATGTTGTGGATCGACCGCTCAAAGCCCTCCTTCGCGTCGTAGACCGCGAGCCCCGCCCGGCGCGTGCCGAGGTGGGAGTGGTAGTCCACGCCGAAAAACAGATCGAACGCACAGTTTTCCTTCGAAGCGACGCCAAAAAAACCGCCCATACAGATGTTGCCTCCGTTATTTTCCGCTGGATTGCCGTACAGAAATACACAGCTATTTTAGCACGGATGGCGCTTTTCCGCAAGGGCGCACCCGCCGTTCGCCTGCATGAACTTTTTCCGCATCGGGCCGATTTTTCCCGTCAATTTGACGCGCCCCTTGCGCGCCGCCGCCGAATGTGCTATGATATTCGGGAAATCAGAAAAAGGGGGGATCCGCTTGAAGCGGGTTTTTTCTCTGCGGGATCTTCTGCTCGGGCTCGTCACGGCGCTCTTTGTCATCTCGGCCGCCGTCGTGCTCGTCCTGCACTTCCGCCCGCTCTACCGCCTCGATGTCGATCTGCTGGGCATTCCGGCCCTTTCCGGCCTGCCGAAGGAGGAGATCCTGCAGAATTACGACGCGCTCATCGACTACAACTCCCTGTTCGGTCCCTCCTCTCTGGAGTTTCCGACGCTCGCCATGAGCGAGACGGGCCGCATCCATTTTGAGGAGGTCAAGCGCGTTTTCCTGTTCTTTGAGATCGCCTGCATCGTCTCCGGCGCACTGCTCGTCCTCGGGCTCGTTCTGCGCCGCCCGCGCCGCGCGGGGAGCTGGCTCCTGCTCGCGGGGATCCTCACGCTCGGCATTCCCGCCGCGCTGGGGATTCTGATCGCCCTGAACTGGGAGCGCGTGTTCGTGCTGTTCCACCGGATCGTGTTCCGGAACGACTACTGGATCTTCGACGCCGCGACGGACCCCGTCATCACGATCCTGCCCGATACGTTTTTCCTGCACTGCGCCCTCGGGATCCTGCTGCTCGTCGTGCTGGGCTCGGCGGTCTGCTTTGCCGCGTATTTTCTCTCGCGGCGGAAAAACGGAAAAGAAAAACCGTTCAAATAAAGGAGGACCAAGCCATGCCGAACATCACCGTGTTTTATCTCAAGGACTGCCCCTACTGCGTCAAGGCGAAGCGCGCCGTCCGCGAGCTGCTCGAGGAGGAGCCGCGCTTCGGCGCGGTCGAACAGACGTGGATCGAGGAGCGCGAGCGCCCCGAGATCGCCGAGCGGTACGATTACTACTACGTCCCCTCGGTCTACTGCGGCGAAACGAAGCTCTATGAATGCGACCCCGCCGAGGGCTACGGCGAGATCAAGTCCCATATCCGGGACGCGTTCGAGGCGGCGCTTGCCGCCGAATAATTTTCCGCGCGCAAAAGCGGGGCCTCCTTTCGGAGACCCCGCTCTTTTCGTTCCGTTTGCCTTCGCGTTTCCCGCGCTTACCTCTGCGCCTTCGGGAAGCAGAGAGAACGCAGGACGACGTTCAGGATGTGCACCGCGCTCTTTTCGACGATCGAACGCGTCGGGGTGATCGTCAGCCGGCGGAGGCCCTTCGAGACCACCGGCTCGCCCGCTTCGACCGCCTTCTGGATGCTGTCGGAGACCGGCTCGCCGCCCGGCTGGATCATGTCGTTGCCGGCCCACATGGAGATGATCGGCGTGCTGATGCCGCCGCCCCAGTCCGTCATGACGAGGCCGTCAAAGCCCCACTCGTCGCGCAGCGCGACCGTGTTGAGGTCGTGGCTGTCGGCGTTCGGGACGCCGTTGATGTCGTTGTAGGAGGTCATGAGCGCCTTCGGCTTCGAGGTCTTGACGCAGATCTCGAATCCTTTGAGGTAGATCTCGCGCAGGGCGCGCTCGCTCATCGTGTCGGAGGAGTTGCCGCGCATAAATTCCTGGTTGTTGCCGGCGAAGTGCTTGATCGTCACGCCGCCGCCCTTGGACTGCACGCCCTTCGTCACCGCGGCGGCGCAGCGCCCGGCGACGATCGGGTCCTCGGCGTAATACTCGAAGTTCCGCCCGCAAAGCGGCGAACGGTGGATGTTCATGCCCGGGGCGAGCCAGAGATCGACGTCGTACTCGTCCATCTCGACGCCGGCGGCTTCGCCGACCGCCTCGAGCACCGTGTCGTCAAAGGAGCAGGCGAGCAGAGAACCGGTCGGGAACGCGGTGCAGTACTGGTGCCGCACGACCTCGCCGTTCTCCTTGACGTCCTTCGTGATGCGCACGCCCGCCGGGCCGTCGCAGAGCACGAGCGCCGGGATCTTGTACTTCTCCCAGAAGTCCGGGGACTGGCCGGCCTCGCCGGGGACCTTGAACGCCTGCTTGCTGCCCGCAAAGCCGAGCGCCAGAGACGCGAACACGTCGCCGCCCTCGTCGTCGTCCTTCTTCTCCGAGGCGGGCGGCGTCATGCCCTCCGGCATCTCAAAGCCGGAGAAGTCCATGCCCTGTCCGCAGACGAGCTTGCAGAGGTCCTCGAGCTCCATCGTCGCGGCGAGCTCCTCCACAGTGCCCTTGCCCGCGGCGACGTCCAGCAGCGTGAGGCCCGGCTTTGCTTCGGCCGAAACATAGTCGCCGGAATAGACGGCGGTCTTCGTCTCGATGCAGTGCGGGCAGAGCGTGAGCTGCTTCGCGTTCGCGATCTCTTCCGCCTCGCCCGGATAGGTGATCGGGGTCTGGCCCTTCTTCGAGAGCTTCTCGAAGTTCCCGTCCATGATCGGGAGGATGTTCTTGAGCTTTTCGGTGACGACCTCCTGCTCGAGCGTCAGGACGGCGGCGGCCTTCGTCGCGCGGCTGGAATTGCCGACGCGGACGACGTACTTGCCCGGCTCGAGGATGTAGGAAGCGCTGGCCTCCTCATAGCTCGCGAGGGACTGCACCGGGATCTTTACGGTGACGGTCTCCTCTGCGCCCGGCGCGAGCACGCCGGTCTTCTTGTAGCCCTTGAGCTCCTGATACGGCTTTTCGAGCTTGCCGTCCGGCGCGGAGACATACACCTGCACGACCTCGCGCACGGCGTTCTTCGGGCACTTGTTCGTGACCTTCGCGGTGACGGTGATCTCGTCGGCCTCGCGGGAGACGTCCACGTCGGAGATCTCCGGGCGGCCGTAGGAAAGGCCGAAGCCGAACGGGAACAGCACGTCCTTGCCGAAGGTGTCATAGTAGCGGTAGCCGACATAGATGTCGTCGTGATACGGCGCGTCGGTCTGGTCTTCGAGCTGGCGGGTGAACTGGCTCGGAGACTTGTTGCCGTTCGGGATCAGCCGGCTGTAATACTCGTGGGTCGGATCGTCGGCAAAGTGGAGCGGCCAGGTGTCGGTGAGCTTGCCGCTGACGGGCGTCGTGCCGGTGAGCACATCCGCGACGGCGCCGCCGGCTTCCTGCCCGGGCAGGCCGATGAAGAGCATCGCGGAGACCTTCGGCATCACGCCGGCGATGTCGATGTAGCCGGGAACGTTGAGCAGCAGCACGGTCTTCCCGAACGCGGCGGAGACGGCCTCGATGAGGGCGGTCTCGTCGTCGGTGAGCAGCACGGTGCCCTTTTCGGCGGCCATATCCGCGCCCTCGCCCGCGATGCGGGAGACGACCACGACGGCCGCGTCGTTCTTCGCGGCGATCGCCGCGACGTCGAGATCGGTGACGGGCAGCTCGTCGTTGTAGTTCTTCTGCGCGTCACCGGCGAAAAGGCCGGGCTTCACGGGCGGATGCGCCTCGGCCCACGCGACGTATTTCGCGGCGAGCTCCGCGTCCACGGTGAGCTTCGGTTCCGTCTGCAGTCCCTCGAGGATGTTGACGGATTTCAGGTTGTTGACTTCGCCGGAGCCGGTGCCGCCTTTGATGGTGAGCACCTGCCCGACGCCGAACACGGCGACCTTCGTGCCTTCGGCAAGCGGAAGGGTGTGCTCGTTCTTCAGCAGCACCATGCTCTCCGCGGCGGTCCTGCGCGCGACGGCAGCGCTTTGCTGCATACGGGGGGTAATGTCCATAATTGATGAACTCCTTTCGGGGATGAATCCTTATATAGTATTTTATCACACAACATTTTTCTTTGCAAGAGAAATGTTTGTGCAGACGGTTTGTTTCTGGATTTTTTTCGTTGAAGAACCGAAAAGTTGGCCGAAAAGAGGGAAAGATTGCAATTTTTCCGCGTCTGTGCTACACTGAAAGGGAAGAAAAGGAGGGGGCAAAATGACGAAGGAAGCGCTGCTGCGGCACGCGAAAGAGACATACGGGACGGAGCCGGATTATCCGTTTTCCGGCGAGACCGATACCCCCGTGCTGCGCCACGGTGAAAACCGGAAATGGTTTGGCCTCGTAATGCGCGTCCCCTACGCGAAGTTCGGCCTTTCAAAGCCGGGCGAAGCGGACGTGCTGAACGTCAAGTGCGACCCGCTGCTCTCCGGCTCCCTTCGGCGCGAGCCGGGGATCTTCCCCGCCTACCACATGAACCACTACGAGTGGATCAGCGTGCTGCTCGACGGCACGGTCCCCGAGGAGATGGTGAAGGAACTGCTCGACATCAGCTTCTCCCTCACCGCGCCGAAGGGGAAACGCGCGCCCGGCCCGCGGGAATGGCTCGTTCCTGCGAACCCGAAGTTTTACGACATCGAGGCGGCGTTCCGGGAAAGCCGGGTGATCGACTGGAAGCAGAGCACCGACGTGCACGTCGGCGACACGGTCTACCTCTACGTCGCCGCGCCTGTCTCCGCGATTTTGTACCGCTGCCGCGCGCTCGAGGTCAACATCCCGTACCGGTACGCGGATGAGAACGTCCGCATGACAAAGCTCATGCGCCTCGAACGCCTCGAGGAATACGACCGGGACCGCTTTTCGTTCGAGGTCCTGAAAACCCACGGCGTGCGCGCCGTGCGGGGGCCGCGCTCCGTGCCGGAAAGCCTCAGCGAGGCGCTGCGCTCCCCATCCGCGAAGGAAAAGCCGTGACGCCGCGAAACGGCCGAAAAAAAGAAAGTCTCCCGCCGCTGCGAAAACGCGCGCTGCCGCTTGCCACGGCGCGGAAAAAGAGGTATAATAGAAGACCGGAAAAACAGGAAATACAGCGAAGGGATGGATCTTCCATGGCTTTGAACATCACCGGGCACACCGAGCTCGTCGGGCTTTTCGCCACGCCGATCCGGCATTCCGGCTCGCCCGCCATGCACAACGAAGCGTTTGCGCTCGCCGGGCTCGACCTCGTCTACCTCTGCTTTGAGGTCGGCCTCGAGGAGCTGAAAGACGCGATCACGGGATTTCGCGCGATGAAGCTCGTCGGCGCGAACGTCTCCATGCCGAACAAGCGCGCCGTCGGGCAGTACCTCGACGCGCTCTCGCCCGCCGCCGAGCTCTGCGGCTCGGTCAACACCATCGTGAACAAAGACGGCTTTCTCACCGGGCACATCACGGACGGCGTGGGCTATACGGAATCGCTGCGCGACTTCGGCCTTGCGGTCGAAGGGAAGAAATACACGGTCCTCGGCGCGGGCGGCGCGGGCACGGCCATCGCCATCCAGCTCGCGCTCGACGGCGCAAGGGAGATCAGCATCTTCAACATCCGCGACGAATTTTACGCGAACGGCGCGGCGACCGCCGAAAAGATCAATTCCAAAACAAACTGCCGCGCCGCCCTTTTCGATCTCGACGACAAGGCGCTGCTCAAACGCGAGATCGCTTCGAGCGATGTGCTCGCGCAGGCGACGCGCGTCGGCATGAAGCCGATGGAAGGCCAATCCGTCGTGCCGGACGCTTCGTTCTTCCGCCCCGGCCTCGTCGTGACGGACGCGATCTATTCCCCCGATGAGACGGAGTTTCTGCGCTTGGCGCGCGAAGCCGGCTGCCGCACGATGAACGGCCTGCCGATGATGCTCTTTCAGGGCGCGGCATCGTTCAAGCTCTGGACGGGCAAAGAGATGCCCATCGAGCACATGAAGGAATTTGTCGGCATCCGCCGAGAAAGCGGCCGATGAGCACGCTCTTTGCGGGGACCTTCCCCGCCGGATTCGAAAGCGCCGCCGCGGCCGCGCTTCCCGCGCTTTTGCCGGGCGCTTCCGTGGAGCGCACGGAAAGCGGGCTGGTCTTCTTCCGCGCGCCTAAGGCGGATCCCGCCCGCCTTCCGATCTTCCACAGCGTGTTCCTCGTGCTGCGGCGCTTTCCCGCCCGGGGCATCACATTTTCGAAAATGGCGCAGCAGGTGAAAAGCTGCCGCCTCTCGCAGATTGGGGAGCACACGGGCACGTTCCGCGTCCGCTGGTCCCAGGAAAACCGCTTCGCCGCCGTCCCCGGGAACGTCGCCTCCGAAACGGAGCGCGCCATCGCGAAGGCGACCGGCCTCGTCCCGGACCGCTCCCTGCCCGACTTCGAGTTCTGGTTCGCCATCCGCCGGGAGAGCGGGTTTTTCGGCTTCCTTCTGCCGAAGGAGGCCGCCCGCGTCCCGGAAAAAGGCGAGCTCCGCCCGGAGCTTGCCCACCTCGCGCTGCACTTTGCGGGCATGAAGAAACACGCGGTCTTCTGCGATCCTTTCGCGGGGCACGGGGCGCTCCCGCGCGCGGCGCTCGAATCGTTTTCCCCCGAAAAGGTCTACCTTTCGGACGCCGACCCCGCGCTCGTGGAATGGCTGCGCGCCCAGCCGGTGTTTTCTCCGCCGACGCTCCCCGTCCCCGCAGACGCGCGCCGCCTCTCCCACATCCCCTCCGGGACGGTGGATTTTCTCGTCACCGATCCCCCCTGGGGCCTTTTCCGGGAGGAGGGGGATCTTCCCGGACTCTACCGGGACTTCCTCGCGGAGGCCGCCCGGATCCTGCGTCCCCTCGGCGTGCTGTGCATCCTCACGGCGAAAAAGGAGGAGTTTTCCGCGCTCCTTGCGGAAAACGCATCGTTTTCGCAGGAAGCTGCGGCGGACATTCTCGTAAACGGCAAAAAGGCCCGGATCTTCCGGGCGGTGCGAAAGGATACATCACATGGCTGAAGCGACGGCATACCTCAAAAAAGGCGAAGGGCGGCTCCTCAAATCCGGCGGGCTGTGGGTCTATGACAACGAGCTCGACCGCGTGGAGGGCGAGCCGGAAAACGGCGCCGTGCTCCGCCTTTGCGACTGGAACGGCTATCCCCTCGGACGGGGCTTTTTTAACCGGAACTCGAAGATCCGCATCCGCATGATGACGCGCAGCCCCGACGAGCCCGTGGACGACGCGCTGCTGCGCCGCCGCGTGGAGGCGGCGTGGGCGTACCGCAAGAAGGTCGTGGACGCCGCCGCGTGCCGGCTGCTGTTCGGCGAAGCGGACTTTCTCCCCGGCCTCACGGTGGACAAGTTCGGCGACGTGCTGGTCGTGGAATCGCTCGCCCTCGGCATCGACCGCATGAAGGACCGCATCCTCGCCCTGCTCACGGAAACGCTTGAAAAGGACGGCGTCAAAATCCGCGGCGTCTACGAGCGCAGCGACGCGAAGGAGCGCCTCAAGGAGGGCATGGAGCGGAAAAAGGGCTTCCTCTCCGCGCCGTTCGAGACGAAGGTCCCGATCACCGAAAACGGCGTCCGTTACCTTGTCGATGTGGAAAACGGCCAGAAGACCGGCTTTTTCCTCGATCAAAAATACAACCGCGCGGCGGTGGCCCGTCTTTGCGGCGGGGCCGACGTGCTCGACTGCTTCACGCATACCGGCTCCTTCGCGCTCAACGCGGTGCACGGCGGCGCGAAGCGCGTCCTCGGCGTGGACGCATCCGAGCTCGCCGTCGCGCAGGCGCGCGAGAACGCCGCGCTGAACGGCTTTTCCGACCGCGCGACGTTCCTTGCCGCCGACGTTTTCGACCTGCTCCCCGCGCTCGAAAGCGAGGGGCGGCAATACGACGTCGTCATCCTTGACCCGCCCGCGTTCACGAAGTCGCGGGATTCGGTCAAAAACGCCGCGAAGGGATACCGCGAGATCAACCTGCGCGGGATGCGCCTCGTCAAAGACGGCGGGTTCCTCGCGACCTGCTCCTGCTCCCATTTCATGACGCCGGAGCTCTTCGCGAAAACGGTCGCGGAGGCCGCGCGCGCCGCCCATGTGCGGCTGAGGCAGGTGGAGTTCCGCACGCAGTCGCCGGACCACCCCATCCTCTGGAACGCCGCCGAATCCTATTACCTGAAATTCTACATCTTCCAGCTCTCGCGTGGGCTTTCCTGAAAGGACGCCCGCCTTTTGCAAACCGATCCGTAAAGGAGCTTTTTTCATGATCCGTCTCATTGCGTTCGACCTCGACGGCACCGCGCTGAACGGCCCCGCCTCCCTCTCCGAGGGGAACGAAGCGGCCATGCGCGCCGCCGCCGAGCGCGGCATCCACATCGTCCCGGCGACGGGCCGCGTCAAAAACTTCATCCCGCCCTGCCTCACCGACCTCCCCTACGTCCGCTACGCGATCACCTCGAACGGCGGCGCGGTCTGGGACGTCCGGGAGGACCGCCTCGTCTGCGGCAACCGCATCCCAACGTCCGCGGCGGTCAAGGTGCAGAAGATCCTCGACGAATACCCCATCTACGCCGAGCACTACATCGACGGCGGCGCGGTCTCCCGGCGCGGGGATCTCTCCATCGCCGAATCGTACTTCGGGATCCCGAAGGAAAAGCTCTACTTCCTGACGAAAAACTACACCTTCGCGGAGGACTTCATCCCGTTCCTCGAAGCGACCGGCGCGCAGCCGGAGAAGATCAACATCATGTTCCTCCCGCCCGAGATCCAGTCCGAGCTGCTGGACCGCCTTGGCGCGCTCCCGGAGATCTCCCTGACCTACTCGAACGTGGACAACATCGAGATCAACGCGGCGAACTGCGACAAGG
>CANRMW010000034.1 GCA_947631835.1 uncultured Clostridia bacterium
CGGGAAAAGCGCCCGGAAACCGCGTTTTCTGGGTTTTTTTGTCGCGTTCGCGGGAAGGTGCGCGGCGGGCGCGAGCGGCAGCGGGGCGGGCTTCGGCGCGCGTCTCGCGAGGCGCACGCGCAGAGCGCGCCGGCGTCTGCGGGGCGGGCGCTGCGGCAGGGGCATCCGTTTCCGGGGCGGCGAGGCTTTCCGGATCGGCGCCGCTGAATATATCCGAGGGAGTGGAGGACGAAGACAAGACCTCCATGGGCGCGGGGGAGCCGGCCTTCCGGGCCGCGAGGTCCTCATCCAGGACGGCGGGAGCGGTGAAGGAGAGCTGGTCGCGCTCTGGAAGGGGCGCGCTGCGCGGGCGGTCCGGGCGCGGACGGCGCGGGCGCTGCTGCTTCTCCCGCCGGGCTTTTTTCGCGGCGAGGTCTTCATCGAAAACGGCGGCGCGGTCCAAGGTGAGCTGCTCCGGCTCGGGGAGCATCGCCTCGAGCGCCTTGAGCGTTTCTTCCGGCGTGGCGGGCGCGGAGGATCGGTTCTCGTCGCGCGGGTCCATGCGCGTCATCTCCTTTACTGGTTCCATACAAAGATATCATACCATTTTCCCGGGCTTTTTTCAATGGGTTTCTAAGGTTCCGCGAAAAAAACTGAAATTTCCTGGCGCGCAGGGAAATTCGGCGCGAATGGGGCTTGCCAAATCGCGGCGTTTCCGCTATAATCTCCATAGAACAAAAAACGGAGGGACAATATGTCGATTTATGAAGACTGGCGCGCTTATGCGGAAAAGCATTCCTCCGCGCCGGACGCACAAAAATTCTGGACCGCGTATTTGGAGCGGGAGAAGCATTTCTACGAAAAGCTGCTGCGCGGGGAGATCGAGGCGAAGACCCCCGGCGCGCTCGCACAGGCGCTTGGGGTCCCGCAGGAGGAGGCCGTGGGCTTTTTGGACGGGATCAACGAGAGCCTCAAGGCGGCGAACGAGCTGGAGGCCCTGACGCCCGAGACGGAGATCTCGCTGGACTACGACCCGGAAAAGCTGTATTACAACATGGTGGCTGCAAAGGCGGAGTGGCTCTACACGCTGCCGGAGTGGGAGGATCACCTCACGAAGGAGCGGCGCGCGGCGCTGTATAAGGAGCAGAAGCGCTCGACGACCGTCGTGAAGGGGCCGAAGATCGGCCGGAACGACCCCTGCCCCTGCGGGAGCGGAAAGAAGTATAAGAAGTGCTGCGGGCGGGACGTGGCCTGATCGCGGGAAAAAGAAAAGAGGCGGGGTTCCGCCTCTTTTTTGTGTCAGTTCGGGCCCGTGTTCAGCGGGCGTGGCCGCGGCGCTCTTTGCTGCGGAGCACGATCGAAAGAACGATGAGGATCGCGCTGATGATCGCAAAGGCGATGGCTGGGTAGACGAACGCGGTGAAGATCCCGCGCAGGTAGGTCTGGAGGAACGCCGCCATGGAGGCCGGGTTGATCGTGATGCGGCCGAGGCCAAAGGCGGGGAAGAGCACAAACGCGAAGATCAGCGAGGCGACCGCCGAGGTGATCGTGCTGAACGCAAGGAACCGAAGGCCCGTCGCCTTCTTCCCCGCAAGGAGGAAGGTGAGGAACAGGGAGATCGCGGCGAGGACCGCAACCACAGCAGCGGCGATCCAAATCACACGCTGGAGACGGTCGAGCATGGACTGCAGCGTCTTCGCGGCAGGGAAGCCGACGAAATTCGTGTAGCTGTTGCGGCAGGACTCCGCCACAGCAGCGATGGCCTCTTTCGTGTCGTCCGTGACCTTATAGTTGATCTCGCCCGCGTAGTCGAGCATGGCGTTGTAGAAGGAATCGTAGATGGCCTGCACGTCGCGCTCCGGGATCTCTTCGCCGGAGTAGATGGCGGCGATGCTCTCCGCCATCTCGCTGTCGATCGCGTCGAGCGTGACCTGGTCCAGAAGGACCTCCTTCGGGAAGCCGGACGCGCCGGCGTAGCTTTCATAGTTGATGCTGAGAAGCGCATAGGCTTCCTCGGCGTAGTCGCTCTTTTTCTCCATGCGCTGCATGAAGGCCCCGCTGCCCACCGTGAAGGCCACAGTGAGGACGAGCGCGAGGACCATCAGAAGGACGGAGGAGAAGAAGGACATCGCAAGCGGCCACGGGGCCGCCGCGCCCTCGCGCGGCTCTGTCCGCGCAGCGGGTTCGTAATAACCGCCGTCGTTCAGATCGTCTTCCACGACCTGAATGCGGCGGGGCGTCTTCGGCGCACGGGTCGTCTCTTCGTTAAAATGTCTTGCCATGGGTCAGTACCTCCTCACTCAATCGTATCCGCTGATCTTCGGACCGGAGACGAAATCACAGTAGACCAGATACCGCTGGCTCGTGAAGCCGAGCGCATCGAACGGGTAGCAGGTATAGAGGATGAGGTTCTCGTCGCGCGTCAGATCGTAAGCAGTGGAATCGGTATTCTCCACGATGGCGGTGTCCACGACCTTATAGACGTAATCGCCGTAGTGCGTGTTGATCGTCACGAGGGCGCCCTTCTTCGCGCTCTTGAGGTCACTGAAGAAAGTGTTGTTGTGGGCCATGATGAAGATGGAGCAGTCCTGCCCGGGGAAGCCCGCGCCGAAGCCCTCATAAGTACCGGCGCCGGCGTTCAGGACGGAGTTATCGGTGCCGTAGTAAAGATCGCAGCTTACCTCGGTGCCCTCCACCGTGATCTTGCCGTATTTGTCCTTGTCCTGCGGGACCGCCTCGTCTTCGAGGTCGATCTCCTCGCGGGGGCCGGGCGTTTCAGAGGGCTTCACGGTCGGCTTCGAGGTGGGCTTTGCGGAGGGGCTTTCCGAGAAGAGATCGCGCGAGCCGCTCACCTCCACGATGGAAGCCGCCGAGCCGGACGTGACCTGCCCGATGATGCCGAGGTACGGGGAGAGATATATATAGGCCACGATCGCGACGATCGCCGCCGTCAAAAGAGCGAATGCAGCGGGGACCGCGACAAAAGCCCACGGATTTCTACGAAAAAAAGAGTTTTTCTTCACTGCACAACATCCTTCTTTCCAGATAATGAGAGAAAAGCAAACCGAGCGTCTGCTGTTTTTCTTAAAACGCCTTTCTCAAGGGGAAATGGGGTGGGGGAGAGCGAGGGGGAGATTTGCAAAAGATAAGCCGGGCGCCCGAAAGCACCCGGCTTTCTTATGAAGCAAAAGTTACAGCGTTAAGTTACAACTTAAGCAACATTGCGGCTCTTGCGAGCAGCGATGGCGAGAACGCCAGCAACCGCGAACAGGGAGACGAGCGCAACCGCAACAGTGTTGTCGCCAGTCTGGGTGCCCAGAGGATTGCCAGAGGCCTGGTTGCCCGTGCCAGCGGCCGGAGCCTTGGTCGGAGCATTCCACGGATCCCACGGATGCGTGTAGCACCAGTTCATGGTCACGGTCTGACGAGCCCACTGGCTGTAGCCGGGCTGCGTAGCAGTGTTCGTGATCGTGAAGGTCGCGGTGATCCAATCGGAGTTGATCGCGAAGGAATCAGCGTTGTAGTTCACAACCATGCCAGCCGGAACCACAGAAGAGAACTGCGCAACAGCGTTGGAAACGAACTCCTCGGTGAGGTCCTTCTGCAGCGGAGCATTCCACTTGTCGCCCGCAACACTGAAGCCGAGAGCATCAAGGATCTGACCAGCCAAGACGTAGTTGTTCTTCATCGCAGCATACTGCTCGTCGCTCATAGAAACGATGATGCCGGAAATGTCAGAGACAACGACACCACGCTTGTTGAGTTCCCAAGCAATGGCATTGGCGACCTGCGCTCTGTTGTGTTTGACCGTCGTGCCATTGGAGGTACCAGAACCAAACCCGTTGTAACCGGCCGGATATCCGTACCAGGTGAGAGGGAGCTTGGTGTTCTGGTCACCATCATCACCGAAATCCGGGATGACCGTGGTCGCGAACGCGCTAACAGACATGGTGAGGACAAGGACCACCGTCAGCACAAGAGCAAGAACTTTTTTCATGATAGATGTCCTCCTTTCATAATAATCATAACGCACTGTGCGTTATGTCTTTGGTTTTGATACGGGGGAACACTGTGTTCTCCGTATCTGAGTGTGATTATACACCATCTTTTTGAGAATTGCAAGGGGTTTTTCAAAAAAATTTTGACTTTTTTCGAGAAATTTTTTTATGTGAACTCGATCCCGGCTTTTTTTCTGATTTTTTCCAGCATTTCCGCCGCCCGGAGGGACATTTCCGCGCAGGTTAAGTAATCTTCCCGGGTGGCTTCCGGCTCCGTGATGTACCGGTAAAGGTCCTTCGCTTCATAGCCCATGAGGGCGGGCTTGGGGTCTTCGCCGTGGATCTTTTCCCTTTCGCCGCTGTTCCAGACGATCTCGATCTCGGCGAGGCGGGAGATGGAGCCGACGGAGACCGTGCCGTAAGTGCCCTGGAAATCCGTGTTCGCGGCGGCCTGCCCGAGCTTCGAATAGACGAGGTCCACGAGCTTGTCCTTATATTGGAAAAGGGCCGCGCCGCTGCCGTCCGCGCCGGTGGTGAGGAAATGCGCCGCCGCCTGCACGGACTCCGGCTCCCCGAAGAGATGGAGCGCCGGATAGACGCAGTAGACCCCGAGGTCCATGAGCGCGCCGGTCTCGAGGGCGGGGTTGAAGATGTTCGGCACCTCGCCCGCGAGGTATGCGTCGTATTTGGAGGAGCGCTGGCAGAAGTCGATCTTCGCGAGGCTCACGTCCCCGATGCGGCGCAGGGCGTCTTCAAAGCGCGCGCGCTGCGGGAGGTGCATATACATGATGGCCTCCATGAAGACGAGGCCCTTTTCCCGCGCGAGCGCCTGCACCGCGCGGACCTCCTCCGGGTGGGCGGAGAGCGGCTTTTCGCAGATCACATGCTTCCCGTGTTCGAGAAAGACGCGGGCCTGTTCCGTATGGTAGCGATTCGGGCTTGCGATGTAGACCGCGTCGATGCCGGGGCTTTCGGCCATGGCGGCGAGGTCGGTATAGACCTGCGGCGGGCCGGGGTATTTTTCGGCGAACGCCCGGCCTGTCTCTTCTCTGCGCGAATAGACCGCGGCGAGCTGCCAGAGACCGGTCTCCAGCGCGCCTGTGATGTAGCTGTCTACGATCCAGCCGGTCCCGACCGTTCCAAAACGAAGCATGGGGTTCTCCTTTCCGATTGAAGCAAAAGCAATACGCCCGCAAGGCCAGCCGCCGACAAAGGCGGGGCTTATGGGGGATAAAACGAAAAAGTCTGCAAAAAGCTATTGACATTGGTGTACACCTATGGCATAGTAGATTTAGCCTGAAGAAAAGGAGGACACGAAAATGCCGATTGACAGGGCAGCCATGGAGATCAAAAAGGCTATGGCGTATGATTTGATCGATGTGATCGAATCCAACACCGACAAGAAAGAGTACAGCCCAGAAGAAATCAAAGCGTTGATTAAAGCGTATATCTCCGGACTTGTACAGAAGTAAGCCGGGAACCGGGGTCGGGAAACCGACCCCAGTTCTGAAAAAAGGGGGAAACCGTAATAGCAGAGACGAAAGCCCATAGAGCATGGGTAGCTGCGAACACAACCCGCGTCGTTATGAACTTAAACCATAACACGGACGCGGATCTGTTGAAAAAGCTATCCACTGTACCCAGCAAGCAAGGCTATATCAAATTTCTGATCCGACAGGATATCGCCAAGGGGCACAGCAAAACGCAGTAGAAATCCTCCGTCGCTGCGGCGACGAGAAAAGTCGAAACGGCCTTTGACGGCCGTCCGTTGGAGACTGCTTTCCAACGCTGACGAGACAGGCAAAAAGAATGAAAAGGCGGAAATCCAAAGGCGCGGTCACTTTACGAGGCGGACGATCGTCTTTAGGATGCGGACCATGGTCTCCATGTCCTCCACGACGGCGTATTCGTACTTGCCGTGGGCGTTTTCGCCGCCCGTGCCGAGGTTCGGGCAGGGCAGGCCCATGAAGGAGAGGGTCGCGCCGTCCGTGCCGCCGCGGATCGCGTGGCTGGTGGGTTCGAGGCCGTTTTCGCGGATCGCCTCGCGGGCGATCTCGAGGATCTCCGGGTGCGGCTCGAGCTGCTCCTTCATGTTGCGGTAGCTGTCCCGGATATCGAGCGTGACGAGCTCGCGGCCGTACTTTTTATTGATAAACTCCGCCGCGAGGGTGAATTTTTCCTTGCGGGCGCAGAGCTTCGCGTAATCGTGGTCGCGGATGATGTAGTTGAGGTCCGCGCTCTCGATGCTGGTGTGCATTTCGAGGAGGTGCCAGAAGCCCTCGTAGCCCTCCGTGTTCTCCGGGACCTCAGTCTGCGGGAGGAGGCTGTTAAATTCCATCGCGACGCGGGAGGCGTTGATCATCTTGCCCTTCGCGCCGCCGGGATGCACGGAAAGGCCCTTGACGTGGACCTTCGCGGAAGCGCCGTTGAAATTCTCGTATTCCATGTCGTTGACCGTGCCGCCGTCCACCGTAAAGGCGAAATCCGCGCCGAAATGCGGGACGTCGAATTTCGAGGGGCCCGCGCCGATCTCCTCGTCGGGCGTGAAGGCGATCTTCACCGCGCCGTGGGGCTCGCCGCTTTGGATTAGCTCCTCGGCCGCCTGCAGGATCTCCGCGACGCCGGCTTTGTCGTCCGCGCCGAGCAGCGTCGTGCCGTCCGTGACGACAAGGGTCTGGCCGATGTGCTTTTGGAGCCTCGGGAACTGCTCGACCGTCGTCACGATGCCGAGGGCCTCGTTGAGCACGATGTCGGAGCCGTCGTAGTTTTCGATGACGCGCGGCTGCACGCCGGCGCCGGAGAAATCGGGCGCGGTGTCCATGTGGGCGATGAAGCCGACGGTCTGCGCGCGGGGCGCCGTCGCGGGAACGGTGCCGTATACATAGCCGAACTCGCTCGTATGGGCGTCTTCGATGCCGATCTTTTTCATCTCCTTCACGAGATGCGCCGCGAGGACCTTCTGCTTCGCGGTGGAGGGCATGGCGCCGCTCTCCGGATCGGACTGGGTGTCGTATTTTACATAGTCGAGGAATTTTTCCAGAACAGACATTTTGGGTTGCTCCTTTTGCGGCCGCGCCGCCGATGGTATGGTTCGGGACCATTATACCGCCTCGGCGCGGAAAAAGCAAGCGCGGCGGGGAAATTTGGGCAAAAAGAGAGGGCGCGGACCGCCGCGCCCTCCCGGGGTGGGTCAGATTTCGGAGACATAGCGCTTCAGGTTCGCGAGGCCGATGCGGACCGCGGTGACCGGAGGCTCCATGCCCTCGAACTCGATGGAGACGTAGCCGTCGTAGCCGGCGGCCTTCGCGAGGTACAGACAGTGCTTCACCGGGACCTGCCCGTGGCCGATCACCGTGCCGCGCAGGAAATTCCCCCCGCGCGAGCGGAACGCGCCCTCGCCGGGGTCGCACGCGTCAAAGGGCTTCACGATGAAGTCCTTCGCGTGGACGTAGCCGAGGTACGGCGCGACGCGGGCGAACGCCGCCGCGGGGTCCTCGTCCGCGCAGAGGAAGTTGCCCATGTCGCCGAGGAGCCTGTAATTCGGGCTTCCGACGGCGTTGCAGAGCTTTTCCACGCGCTCGGAATCCTGCGCGAAGAAGCCGTGGTTCTCGCTCATCGTCATGATGCCGAACTGCGCGGCGTATTCCGTGACGGCGCGGCACGCCGCGGCGAGCCGGGGAAGCACGGCGTCAAAGGAGACGTACTTGCCGGAGTCGCGCGGGTAGCCGACCGTCGCGTCGTGGCGCATACGCTTTACGCCGAGGACCCTGCCGATGTCCACATAGCGCTTGACGCGGGCGATCTCCGCCTCCGTGTCGCCGTCGCAGCCGTTCAGGAAGTCCGCGCCGATCGTCAGCGAGGAGATCTCGAGGCCCGCTTTTTCGGCGGCGGCCCGGAGCTTTTCGGCAAAGGCCGGGCGCTCCTCCTCGGGCATGTTGAAGTCTACGAAATCGACGAACTCGATGGCGTCAAAGCCGAGCTCGGCCGCCTTTTCGATGGCCCCGAAGGAATCGAGCTCCCCTTTGCTGATGAGTTGAAAGAAGCTGTAAGTGCTGACGGAAAATTTCATAATACAATCCTCCCAAAGATCGTAAGGCCCGAAGGCCGCGCCTTTTTGAAAAAAGGCGCCCGAAAAACTTTTACGTCGCCCGACCGGCGGTCTGCCGCGAGGTTCAGTGCGGCGGCTCCGCCGGGGGCGGGCAGGTTTTTGCGAAAAAACCATGTGAACGGACGAAGCGCCGGTCCGAAAGCACCTCCCCGCGCGAGGAGGAACTTTCCGCGCCTTTTTGAAAAAAGGCGCCCGAAAAACTTTTACCTCGCCCGACCGGCGGCCTGCCGCGCGGTTCGGTGCGGCGGCTCCGCCGGGGGCGGTGAGACTTTTCGAGTAAAACTCATGTGAACGGACGAAGCGCCGGTCCGAAAGCGCCTCCCCGCGCGAGGAGGAACATTCTATGCTGCGTTCGGCAAAGAAGAACGCAGCGTTAGTCGCCAAACGTCACGCCGATCTCGCGGGCCGCGCGGATCTCCTCGCAGTCCACCGGGACGGTCTTGAGCTTGCCCGCGACGTCCTCCAGCGGGACCGGAACGATCTCGCCGTTCACAAGGCCGGTCATCACGCCGAACTTGCCCTCGCGGATGAACTTCGCGGCGGCCGCGCCGAAGCGGGTGCAGAGCACGCGGTCATACGCGCACGGGCTGCCGCCTCTCTGGAAGTGGCCGGGGACGCAGACGCGGATCTCGTTGTCCACAAGGGGCTTGAGCTCGTCGGCGATGCGGTAGACGATGGACGGCTCCGTCATCGCGGCGCGCGCGGCCTTGAAGTCCTTCTTCTTCATCTTGGCCTCTTCCTTGGAGATGGCGCCCTCCGCCACGGCGAGGATGGAGAACTTCTTGCCCTTTTCGATACGGTCGTTCAGCGTCTTCGCGACCTTCTTGATGTCGTATGGGATCTCGGGCAGGAGGATGACGTCCGCGCCGCCCGCGATGCCCGCGTAGAGGGGAAGCCAGCCGACCTTGTGGCCCATGATCTCCACGGCGAAGATGCGCCCGTGCGAGGTCGCGGTGGTGTGGATGCAGTCGATGACGTTCGTCGCGATCTCAACCGAACTGTGGAAGCCGAAGGTCATATCCGTGCCCCAGACGTCGTTGTCGATGGTCTTGGGCAGATGGACGACGTTGAGGCCCTCCTCGCGCAGGAGGTTCGCGGTCTTCTGCGTGCCGTTGCCGCCGAGGATCACGAGGCAGTCCAGCTTCATTTTCTTGTAGTTGGCCTTCATGTTCTTGACTTTATCGACCGCCGTCTCGTCGATGACGCGCATGAGCTTGAACGGCTGGCGGGAGGTGCCGAGGATCGTGCCGCCGAGCGTCAGAATGCCCGAGAAGTCCGAGGATTTCATCTTCATGTACTCGCCGAAGATGAGGCCCTTGTAGCCGTCCTTGATGCCGTAGATCTCAACGCCGTCTTCGCCAAATTCCTCATAAAGGGATTTCGCAACGCCGCGAATGGAGGCGTTCAGCCCTTGGCAGTCGCCGCCGCTGGTAAGTATTCCGATCCGTTTCATGTTCGATCAACCTTTCTGCTGTATTGCTGTATTTTGTATGCGATTATTCCTCCGCCGAATGGATCGGCGTGAGGACGCTGTCCTTGGAAGCGTTCTCGAGCGCTTTGAGACGGTCCTGCGCGTCCTTATAGAACGCGAGCTGCGCGGAGAGCTTTTTCTTCCCGCGAAGATCGATGTGCTCGTAAGAGGTGTCGGGCTGCATCTCGCGGGCGTTCGTCGTGTCGCTGAGGAGCGTCTCGAGGATGGAGAACGCGCGCTGCTTGAGGCGCTCGTCCTCGATGGGGAAGACCAGCTCGACACGGCGGTCGAGGTTCCGGGGCATCCAGTCCGCGCTGCCCATATAGATGCGCGGGCTGCCGCCGTTTTCAAAGCGGAAGATGCGGCTGTGCTCGAGAAGCTGGCCGACGATGCTCCGCACCGTGATGTTCTCCGAAACGCCGGGGATGCCGGGCATCAGGCAGCAGATGCCGCGCACGATCATTTGGATCTTCACGCCGGCCTTGGACGCTTCGTAGAGCAGATCGATGAGCTCCGGATCGACGAGCGAATTGACCTTTACCGTGATGCCGCTGGGCAAGCCCTGCTTCGCATTTTCGGTCTCTCTGCGGACCATGTAGCAGAAGAAGGAGCGCATCCCGTGCGGCGCGACGACGAAGTGCTTGTACTCCGGGGGCCGGGAATAGCCGGTGATGACGTTGAAGAGGGAGGACGCGTCGGAGCCGAAGGACTCGTCGCAGGTGAAGAGGCCGAGGTCGGTGTAGATCTTCGCCGTGGAGTCGTTGTAGTTGCCGGTGCCGAGGTGCAGGTAGCGGCGGATGCCGTCTTCCTCGCGGCGGACGACGAGCGCGATCTTGCAGTGGGTCTTGAGACCGGCGAGGCCGTAGATGACATGGCAGCCCGCCTTTTCGAGCATACGCGCCCAGTTGATGTTGTTCTCCTCGTCAAAGCGGGCCTTGAGCTCCACGAGCACCGTGACCTGCTTGCCGTTCTCCGCCGCCTCGATCAGCGAGGCGATGATCGGGGAATTGCCGCTGACGCGGTAAAGCGTCTGCTTGATGGCGAGGACGTTTTCGTCCTTCGCGGCCTGCGCGATGAACTGCACCACGCAGTCGAAAGTTTCATAGGGGTGGTGAACGAGCCGGTCCCCCTCGCGGATGGCCTTGAAAATGTCGTCGTAGCCCCAGAAGTCCACGGCGGGCGTCACCGGGCGGATCGGCGCGAAGGAGTGCGGCGCGGAGCCGGGGATGCCGGCGAATTTCGAGAAGAACGTCAGATCGAGCGGGCCGGGCAGCTCGTAGACCTCGCGGTCGCCGATGTCGAGCGCTTTGAAGAGGAACTTTTTCGTGTCCCCGTCGCCGTGCTGCAGGATCTCGAGGCGGACCGGGCGGCCGCGCTTGCGGCGCTTGATCGATTTTTCGATCTCCACCATGAAGTCCGCCGCGTCCTCGTCGATGGTGAGGTCGCTGTTCCGCGTGATGCGGAAGGGCAGGACCGCCTTGATCTCGTGGAGCTCGAAGAGATCCTTGAGGCAGAACGTGATGATGTCCTCGAGCAGGACAAAGCAGCGCGTGCCGTCCTCGGCGGCGGGAAGCTCCGCGAAGCGGGGCAGGATGCCCGGCACCTGCACGATGGCGAAGCATTTTTCGCCTTTGTTTTCCTTCTCCTTCGCGGAGAGCCGCACCGCGAGGTTCAGGCTCTTGTTCGCGAGCATCGGGAACGGGCGGGAGTTATCCACCGCAAGCGGCGTCAAAACGGGGAAGAGGACGGAATGAAAATACTTCTTCACCCACTGGAGCTGTTCCTCGTTCATCTGCTCCGGCGTGAGGAACTCGATCCCGGCCGTCTTTTTCAGCACCGGAAGGATGGAACGGTAGAGGCAGGAATACTGCCGGTCCATGAAGTCGTGCGTCTTTTTCTCGAGCGCCGCGAGGAGTTCCTTCGGCGTCAGGCCGGAATCGTCGGGCTTTTCGTAGCCGGAATGGACCTGCTCCTTCACGCCCGCCACGCGGACCATGAAGAACTCGTCGAGGTTCGAGCCGGTGATGGCGAGAAAGCGCAGGCGCTCCATGATGGGGTTTTCCCGGCGCAGCGCTTCCTCGAGGACGCGGGCGTTGAAGTCCATCCAGCTCAGTTCTCTATTATAATAGTATGTTTTCGGCTCGGCGGCTTTTTTCTCCGCCGCTTTCTTTTCCACTTTATCCTGTGCCAAGGGAATGCTCCTTTCGTTACAGCAGATTCGTGCGCAGCACGAGCTCCGGCGCGATGCCGAAGACTTCCTTGAAGAAACCGGCGCACTGGGAGAACGCCCACTTTTCGAGCAGCGCGTCCACCTTCGTATCGGCGCGGATCTCCACGGTCTCCTCGGTCAGCTTGATCTTCGTGACGGTCAGCTTTTGGCGCTTCGATTTGTCGAGCGCGTTCGCGATGCGGAAGATCGCCACCATCTTCATGATCTCGGTGCGCTCCTCCTCGGAAAGGCCGAAGAACGCGGGGTCCGAGCTGCCGGGCGCGGTGAGCTCATCATAGCCGGAGACGAACGCCGCCATGCGGATCTCATGCGCCGTCATCCCGAAGATATCGAGGTTCTTGATGAGGTCGAAGGAACACTCGGTGTGCGTGCGCACGTTGATGTACTGTCCCGTGCTGTGCAGGTAGGAGACGAGCTCCAGAATGTTCCGGCGTTCCGGCGCGAGACCGTGAACGGCCTTGAGCTTGTCGAAAAGGGAGAGGGCAAACGCGGCGGTGGCTTGGGCGTGCGCGGCGTTGCAGTTGTATTTTTTCGCGATCCGTTTTGCGGAGGCGACGGCGCTCTGCCGAGTCAGGGCGAGGTATTCCTTCTGCGCGCCCGGGAGCAGCATGTGGCGCGTCACGGCGTCGGTGATATCGACCGCCGGGCAGACGACGCGCTTCGGATCGTTGACGTACCGCAGCATGGCGTTGTAGATTGCAAGGGACGTGTAGACCACCGCGGCCGTTTCCTCGGAGATGTTCAGCCGCCGCGCGATGGCGGGGTAGGTCATGGTGCGCAGCTCGTGGTACGTTTCCCGGAGCTTTTTCGTCCGGATCGTGTAGACGCCGCCGACGTTCTCCGCCCCGCAGAGCGGCGCGATGCGCGCGAGGTCGGAGCCGGAGAGGACCAGGTTCTCGATCTCGTTCGCGGGGATCTCCACGCGGTTCAGCACCACGTCGAGATACTCTTCCAGAAGCGGGTAAAATTCATCGCTCTCCCGGCTGATCGCACGGAGCGTGTCGTAGAGCTTGACGGAGCCGACGGGAAGATTTTGGGAGAGGCTGAACGCGGCGCCGTCGTACAGGGAAAGTCCGATGCTTCCCGAGCCGATGTACGCAATCAGCGCGTTGGAGGGGTCCATCATATTTTCCTGCCGGAGCACGCGGATGATCTCGCTGGAGATCATCGCCTTTTCCTCGCTGTATTCGAGGATCTCCAGCTTCATGCCGTTGTGGATCTTGAGCTGGTCGGCGACGAAGGCGCGGTTCTCCGCTTCCCGCATGGTCGCCGAAGAAATGAGACGCACGTTCTTGCAGCCGTACCCGGCGAGCGCCGCGGAAAACTTCTTCAGGACGGCGGAAAGCTGCCGGAGGCTTTCAAATCGGACGCGGCCCTCGTTGAAGACCTCGTGGCCGAGATAGAGGGGATATTCCAGCCGGTCCAGCACTTCGATCCGGCCGCGCTTGAGCTGCGAGACCCGCATACGCACCGCGCCCGCCGCGATCTCTATGACCGCCGCGACGTTCGCGGAGCTTCGCTTTGTCATGGTCGTATGCCACCTTTCTGAATGTTGACACAGGTTTCTCTGTCTATTATAGCAAAACGCAGTCAAAAAATCACTACCTTTTTTACGATTTTCGGAGAAAAAAGAAATTTTTTGAAGCGTTTTTTTCATCTGCTCCGGCACTTGGGCCTGGAAAAAAGAAAAATAAAAAAATTTGCTTGACTTTTCAGCGGACTTGGGGTAAAATATTGCTGTTGCCAAGGAGAGGTATTCTAATTGGTAAGGAGCCACATTGGAAATGTGGTGTGCCATTTCGGCATTGTGCGTTCGAGTCGCATCCTCTCCGCCAAGCCCGCGAAAGCGGGCTTTTTTCTTTTTTCCGCGATCCGGCGGCCCCGTGGAAATGGCGCTTGCGGCGGCGCGCGGGATGTGGTATACTGGTCTAAAATGGACGGAACGGCCAAAGCCGTTCCAAAGCGAGAGGAGCGTGCCGTATGAATACCTATGTCAACCCGGTTATCCCCGGGTACTATCCGGACCCGAGCGTCTGCCGCGTGGGCGAGGATTATTATCTTGTCAACAGCTCGTTTGAGTTTTTCCCCGGCGTGCCGCTCTGGCACAGCCGCGACCTCGTGAACTGGGAACAGCTCGGCCATGTTCTGACGCGCCCGAGCCAGCTCCCGCTCGAGAAGTGCCGGCCCTCGGGCGGGATCTTCGCCCCGACGATCCGCGAGCACGGTGGGCGGTTCTACATGATCACCACGAACATCAACTGGATGGGGGAGGGGTCCCCGAACTTCATCGTCTCGACGGACGACATCCGCGGCGAATGGAGCGAACCGGTGCGCATCGACCACCGCGGCATCGACCCCTCGCTTTTCTGGGACGACGACGGCACGGCGTATTACTGCGGGACAGGGGTCGAGGAAGATTCCGGAAAGCAGGGGATCGTGTGCTTCGCGCTCGACACCGAGACCGGCGAGATTTTAAGCGAAAAGAAGATCATCTGGTTCGGCACGGGCGGGCGCTGCCCGGAGGGCCCGCATCTGTATAAGATCGGCGGGATGTATTATCTGCTTATCGCGGAGGGCGGCACCGAGTACGGCCACATGGTGACGGTGGCGCGGAGCGAAAGTGTCTGGGGGCCGTATGAGAGCTGCCCGCACAATCCGATCCTCACGCACCGGGACCGGAACCACAGCCCCTTCCAGGCGATCGGGCATTCCGATCTCGTGACGACGCCGGAGGGGAAGTGGGCCATCGTCTTCCATGGGATCCGTCCGACGCAGAGCATGCTGCACCACATCGGCCGCGAGACGATGGTCGCGCCGGTCGAATGGGTGGACGGCTGGCCGGTGGTCAACGGCGGGAACGAGATCGAGCCCGTGATGGAGCGCTTCACCGAAGGCCCGGACGCGCGGTTCGAAAGCGCGTTTCGTGAGGCGTTCAGGGACGCGAAGCCCGTGCCCCGCTGGACGTTCCTGCGCAACCCGATCCCGGAGAATTACGGGTTTGGGGACGGACTGACGCTGCGCGGCGCGGTCCACACGCTGGACGACCTCGACGCCGTGACGTTCCTCGGCGTGCGACAGCAGCAGATCGAGCTGGACTACACGACGGAGATCAGCCTTTCCGGGACGGGCACGGCCGGGCTCTCGATCTTCCACACGGCGGAGCACCACTATGATCTCGCCGTGCGCAGGGCGGAGGGCGGCCTTGCGGTCACGCTGCGCCGCCGCGCGGTCGATCTCATTGCGGAGTCGGCGCCGGTGGAATTTCCGGGCGCAGAGAAGCTGGTCCTCAAGGTCGTCGCTTCGCGGAAGCGCTACACGTTCCTCACCGGACCGGACGCGGCGCATCTCAAGGAGATCGGCACGGGCAGCACGCAGCTCCTCTCCACCGAGGTGATGACCGGGACATTCACCGGATGCTTCGCGGCGCTCTTCGCGCAGGGCAGCGTCACCGCGCGATTCCCGTATTTCGCGGCGGAAGAATCCCCGGAGCAGGCGAGGAAAAATAAGACTTGCAATTTCTCCGAGTTTCCGGTATAATGTTCACGTCCCCGAAAGGGGACGGCGCGCCGGTGTGTTGGAATTGGCAGACGAGACGGACTCAAAATCCGTTGCCAGCAATGGCGTGCGGGTTCGACCCCCGCCACCGGCACCAGACCCGAACAGGCTCGAAAAT
>CANRMW010000035.1 GCA_947631835.1 uncultured Clostridia bacterium
TTCTGCTCGCAGAACGCGCGGAACGGGACGATCCACGCGTTGACCGAGGTCGCCGGGCCGCCGACCTGGATGCACGGATCGACCGCTTTCAGCGTGCGCGCGGTCATCTCATAGAGGTGGAAATAGTCCTCCTGCGTGCCGTCAAAGAAGAAGCGGAGGTTCGGTTCGTTCCAGACTTCGAAGAACCATGTGCTTACCTCTTCGCGGCCGTAGCGCTCGATGAGGTGTTCGCCGAAGAGCCGGATCAGCCGCTTCCACTCGTTCTCATCCTTCGGCATCGAGACGTTGCCCTTGTAGTGGAAGAGGGACTGGTCGGAGGAGGCGAGCGCCCACGGCATAAAGCCGACCTCCACGAACGGCTTCATGCCGGTGTCGAGCAGGAAATCGAAAACGCAGTCGATGTTGTAGAAGGAGATGATCGGCTCGCCGAACATCGGGACAAAGTAGACGCTCATGTCGTCGTTGAACAGGCCGTGGAACCGCAGATACTTGAAGCCGCACTCCTTGTGCGCGCGGCGGATGTGCTCGCGCACGTCCTCGCGGAGGATCGTCGCGGCGTGGCAGCTTCCGACGCAAAACTCCCAGTAGTGCGGATACGGGCGGCCTTGGGCTTTCAGATCGACGGAATAGGAAATAGACATGGTACACACTCCTTTTTTGGGGATGAATTTATAATAAATTATACCTTATTTTCCGGAAAATTGCAAGCGATTTTGGGGAAAAGTTCGGATTTTCGGCGCTTTTTGAGATGCGCGGACTCAGAGCGAAAAGACCCAGTATGCCATGAGCGCCGCGATCTCCCGCAGGAAGTAATTGAGCCAGAGCGTGGGCCATGTGGACTTTGCGGGGATTCCGTAGGCGGCGACGCCCTGCTCCTTCGCGTAAAGCTCCGCCCGGCAGAGATGGTAGTCCGCGGAGACGACGCCGATCTCCGCCGGGCGGGCGCCGGAGTTCTCCTGAATGACCGCGAGGGAGAGGGAGATGTTTTCCCGTGTGTTTTCCGCGCAGTCCTCCAGCCAAAGGCGTTCGGGGGCGACGCCGCGCGCGAGCAGCTCGCGGTACATGCACGCCGCCTCCGTGATCTCCTCGTGCGGGCCTTGTCCCCCGGAAAGCACGGCGACGGCCTCCGGGTGCGCGGCGAGGTAGTCCGCAGCGGCGTCGATGCGTTCTTTTAGAGAGAGGGAGGGGACGGTCCCGTTCACGCCGGCCCCGAGCACCACGATGTACTTGCAGTCAGCGTCGTCGCCGGATGATGCGCGCCATATAAAGAAACCGGGGACGGACGCCGTGAGGAGACCCACGATCAGCAAAACGGAAACGACGAGGCGCGCGGTGCGGGCCTTTCGGCTTTTCCGGGCGGGCAGACGCGTAAAGCGGAAAAAGGCCAAAAGCGCGGCGATGGCGAGGCAGAGCAGGCCGAGAAAGCCGTGTCCCGAAAGGGCGAACAGGAAAACGGCGGCGAGAAGACAGAGCGCCGTCTCCACGGCGGCGAAAAGAAATCGGGAAAGATTCTGGTTCACGGCGATCCTCCTTGTTGCGGCTTCAGTTCAGTCGGACGTCTCGGGAAAAAGCGCTGCCCGGGGCGATTGTTTGCTAAAATTATACGGCAAACAGAGGGGATCCGCAAGATTTCGACCGAAAAATTTGCTTTTCTTTTGCAGATTCCTTGACAGGGACGTCGCTTTCGGGATACAATTTGGGAAAAAAGAGGGGGACCGGCATGGGAAAAGTTCTCTTTCTGACGAGCTCGATGGATCTGTATGATACAGACGACGCGGGCGAAAAGATCGCAAAGCGGTTTGAAAACACGAACGGCATTTTGGACAACCTGAAACGGTGTATTACAACGTATGGCAGGATTTTAATCGTCGCGAGCGCAGAGGATTCGTATGCGCTCACGGACCGGTACGGGCGCGCGACCTGTCGCTCCTTCGCGATGACGCTGCCGTTTGAGCGGTATGATATTCTGGACGGACGCAATTTGGAGGACGCCGAAAAGCTGGTGCGCGCCGCGGACGTCGTTTTTCTTTCCGGCGGGCATGTGCCGACGGAAAACGCTTTTTTCCGGAAGATCGGACTTGGCGCGCTGCTGCGATCGTCGCACGCGGTGGTGATCGGGCAAAGCGCCGGGAGCATGAACGCCGCGGCAGAGGTATACGCGCCGCCGGAGCTTCCCGGAGAAGCGGCGGACCCGATGTATTGCAGCGTATTACGCGGGCTTTCCCTGACGGACTTCCACATCCTGCCGCATTTTTCCGAGTACCGCGAGGTGGTGCTGGACGGGAAGCGCTGCTTGGAGGACATCCTGCTTCCGGACAGCTTCCGGCGGACGGTCTATGCGCTGAACGACGGTTCCTACATTCTGGAGGAGGACGGCCGCGCGCAGGTGTTCGGGGAATGCTGGCGGATCCGGGACGGGAGGGCGGTTCAGATCTGCGCGGCTGGAGAGCGGCGGTCCCTTTGCGAGTGACGCTTCGCCGCGCTTTTTTGTCCGCATGGATGGAGAGCGGAGCGCATACATTTTCTCGAAACTGAACTTTTTGAGAAGGTGTCGGTATGCTGAACGGAACAAAGAAGCGGATCCTCTGCGCCGTGCTGGCCGCGCTCCTTGCGGCGGTGTGGGCGTTTTCGAGCGCGCCGGGCGCGGCTGCGGCGGGACCGGAGCTGAAAGCGCCCGCCGCCGTGCTGATGGAATACTCCACGGGGGAGGTTCTTTATGAGCGCGGCGGCCACGACAAGCGCCCGTGCGCGTCCATCACGAAGGTGATGACGCTGCTCCTCGTCTTCGAGGCGATCGAAAACGGGCAGTTCGGGTTTGATACGGTGCTCTCCGCCTCCGCGCACGCGGCGGGGATGGGCGGCTCGGATATCTGGCTGCGGGAAGGCGAGCAAATGAGCGTGGACGACCTCATCAAGGCCTGCGTCGTGATGAGCGCGAACGACGCGGCGGTCGTGCTCGCGGAGGCGGTGGCGGGTTCGGAAAGCGCGTTCGTCGAGCGGATGAACGCGCGCGCCGCAGAGCTTGGGATGGGGGACACGACGTTCAAGAACTGCAACGGGCTGGACGAGGAGGGCCACATCACGAGCGCCCATGATGTGGCGGTGATGAGCCGCGCGCTGATGGCGCATGAGAAGATCTTCGATTACACGACGATCTGGATCGACTATGTGCGAAACGGCGAGACGCAGCTCGTGAACACCAATAAACTGGTGCGCAGCTATAACGGTATCCTCGGGCTGAAAACGGGCACGACCTCCGCCGCGGGGAGCTGCGTTTCCGCCTGCGCCGAGCGCGGGGGCATGACGCTCATCGGCGTGGTGCTCGGCGCGGCGAACACGGACGACCGATTCGATTCCGCCGCCGCGCTGCTCGATTTCGGGTTTGCGAATTGGAAGCTCACCGCGCCCGAGGTGCCGGAGCTGCCCGTCCTGCCCGTGAAGGGCGGCATGACGGATTCCGTCGCGCTCTGCGCCGAGGCGCCTGCGGGCGTTTTGACGCAGGCGGCGGGCGGAGAGACGGTCTCGGCGGTGCTGGAGCTGCCCGAGGCGCTCACGGCGCCGGTGCGCGCGGGGCAGACCGTGGGGAAGATCCGCGTGACGCGCGGGGAAGAGACGGTGCAGGAGGTGCCCGTCACGGCGGCGGGAGACGCGGAGGCGATCACGTTTCTCTCCGCGTTCCGGTATTTGGTCCGCTGCTTCTTTTTTGCGCAGTCTGCCCAGTTTGTGTCTCCTCCCATGAACAATTCGTGAAAATCGCACTTGCTACTTGAAAAAGGAAGCAAAGTATTGTAGAATAAAAGTGAGGCACAGTTCCCCCGATCGGGGGGCGGAAACGAAAGATCATGGGAGGCTGTAAAAATGGCACTGAAACTGGAATGCGGTTATCTCAAGGGTTTCATCGGCGACAAGGAGTATGACGCGATCGAGCCGCAGGTCATGGCGGCGAACGCGCTTCTTAAGAGCAGGACCGGCCCGGGCAATGATTTTCTCGGCTGGGTGACGCTGCCCACGAATTACGACAAAGAGGAATTTGCGCGCATCAAGGACGCGGCGGCCCGCATCCGCGAAAATACGGATGTGTTCGTCGTCATCGGCATCGGCGGCAGCTATCTCGGCGCCCGCGCGGCCATTGAGTTTTTGAAGAGCGACCATTACAACGCGCTGAAAAAAGATACCCCGGATATTTATTTTACCGGCAACAGCATCTCCTCCACGGCGCTGGCAGAGCTCGTTTCCATCTGCGAGGGCAGAGATGTCTCCATCAACATGATCTCGAAGTCCGGCACGACCACGGAGCCCGCGATCGCATTCCGCGTGTTCCGCGAGCTGCTGGAGAAGAAATACGGCCGGGAAGAGGCCAAAAAGCGCATCTTCTGCACCACGGACCGCGCGCGCGGCACGCTGAAGAAGCTGGCGGATGAGGAAGGCTACGAGACGTTCGTGGTCCCGGACGACGTCGGCGGCCGGTATTCCGTGCTCACGGCGGTCGGCCTGCTGCCCATCGCGGTGGCCGGCGCGGACATCGACGCGCTGATGGCCGGCGCGCAGAAGGCGCAGGCGATGTACGCGGTGCCGGACATGAAAACGAACGACGTGCTGAAATATGCGGCCGTGCGGAACATCCTCTACAACAAGGGCAAGAGCGTGGAGGTCATGGTCAGCTATGAACCGTGCTACGCCATGATGAACGAGTGGTGGAAGCAGCTTTACGGCGAGAGCGAGGGCAAGGACCAGAAGGGCCTGTTCCCGGCGTCCGTCGTCTTCTCCACCGATCTGCACTCTCTCGGGCAGTACATTCAGGACGGGCGGCGCCAGCTCTTCGAGACGGTCGTGCTAATCGACCAGCCGAAGCACGAGGTCGTCCTCGGCAGCGATCCCGAAAATGTGGACGGTCTGAATTTCCTCGCCGGGAAGTCGATGGCGTTCGTCAACGAGAAGGCCTTCGAGGGGACGGTGCTCGCGCACAACGACGGCGGCGTGCCGAACATCGTGCTGCATGTCCCGGATTTCTCCGAGGATTCTCTCGGCCAGCTCATCTATTTCTTCGAGCGCGCCTGCGCGGTCTCCGGCTATATGCTGGGCGTCAACCCGTTTGACCAGCCGGGTGTGGAGAGCTACAAGAAGAATATGTTCGCATTGCTCGGCAAGCCCGGCTACGAGGAGGCAAAGGCCGCGCTGGAGGCCCGTCTTGCGGGGAAATAAACAAGCCTGAACGGTGTAGTACAAGTTTGCAGGAAAGTAATATCATGTATTACGTCCTGCGCGCCGGTAATACGCCTGGGAATACAAGGAGGACACAAACATGCTTACACTCTTGACCGGAAAAAAAGGATCCGGAAAAACAAAGAAGCTCATCCAGTTGGCGAACGAGGCCGTGAAAACATCCAACGGCAACGTCGTCGTCATCGAGAAAGGCCTCAAGCTCACTTATGACATCTCTCACAAGGCGCGCCTTGTGGATTCCGACGCCTATCATATTTCCGGCCTCGACGCTCTTGTGGGCTTCGTTTCGGGCATCTGTGCGGCGAATTACGATGTGACCGACATCTTCATCGACTCTACGCTGAAGATCACGGGACACGGCCCGGCGGAGGTGGAGCCCATGGCCACCCGCCTGGAGGAGCTCAGCAAGATCTCCGGTGCGAACATCACGCTGCTCGTCTCTGCGGCGGACGAGGAGCTTCCCGAATCGGTTTCCCAGTTTGTTGCGAAGTAAAACGCGGATGAGACGGACCGGGCGCGGCGCTTTGCCGTGCCCGGTCCTTTTCCGCTTTTGAAAAAAAGTGCGCAAATACCCGGAAAACTCTTGACAAAACCGCGGCTTGCCTTTATA
Organism: uncultured Clostridia bacterium; assembly: GCA_947631835.1. GTDB lineage: Bacteria > Bacillota > Clostridia > Oscillospirales > Acutalibacteraceae > Hominenteromicrobium. Next base: position 5,834 of record CANRMW010000035.1, read on the forward strand.
ATAGTTCAGGTAACTTATCACACCGCATCCGTTTGCGGTACGGTCGGAGTTCGCTATGCGTCTGGATCTGAAAAAATTCTTTTCCGGCGGCGCGGAGCCGAAGACCGTGCGCTGCACGGTGGATCTCAGCGATGTGGAGCTGGACGGCGAAAGACCGTTCACGGCCCCCGTTGAGGTGACCGCCGAGGTTCGGACCGCGGCCGAAGGCGTGGAGTTTTTGGCCGATGTGCGGTATGTGACGGAGCAGCCCTGCGCCCGGTGTCTGCGGACGGTGCGGCGGGAAGAGGAAGGCCGATTCTTTCACATCCTCGTGCGCGAGGAGGGGGAAGAGGAGCTTCCGGACGACTGCGTCGCGGTGGGCGGCGACCTGCTGGATCTCGACGAGCTGATCTACACGGACATTCTGCTCTCTTTGCCCGCGAAGGTGCTCTGCCGGGAGGACTGCAAAGGGCTTTGCCCAAGGTGTGGAAAGAACCTGAACGACGGTCCCTGCGGCTGCGAAAATGGGGAGACGGATCCCCGGCTGGCAGCGCTGCGTGAACTGATAGACGAAACCGATTGACTTCTATTACTACTTTTGAAGGAGGTGCTGACATTGGCGGTACCGAAGAGGAAGGTCTCCAGCGCGAGACAGAACAAGAGACGCTCCAACGTTTGGAAGCTCAGTGCGCCCACGCTTGTAAAATGCCCGCAGTGCGGGGAATATAAGGCTGCGCACCGGGTCTGCGGCAACTGCGGCTATTACAACGGCAGAGTCGTTGTCAAGAAGGAAGCGTAACGTCCGCCTGAAAGCGGATGAGGAGGAGCGCGGGGTTTCCGCTCCTCCTTCTTTGTTTTTCGTGTTTTCACGAGGGAAGCGGGGGAAATCTGTGTGGCTGTGACGGTGTTTTCCGTCGCAAAGGGCTCTCTGGCGGAAAAGGCGGGCGTTTTGCCCGGGGATACGCTGCTCGCGCTGAACGGGCATCCCGTCGCCGACGTGCTCGATTACCGGTTCTTCGAAACGGAGCCGGTGGTCTCGCTGCGCTGGAAAAACGGCGCGGGCGAGGAAACGGAACGGACCGTGCGCAAGGGACAGTACGAGCCGCTCGGGATGGAGTTCGAGACGTACCTGATGGACCGGCAGCGTTCCTGTCGGAACCGCTGCGTGTTCTGCTTTATCGACCAGCTTCCGAAAGGGATGCGCCCGACGCTTTATTTTAAGGACGACGACGACCGTCTGAGCTTCCTGTTCGGCAATTACATCACCCTGACGAACATCGACGACCGGGAGATCGACCGGATCATCCAGATGCACATCAGCCCGATCAACGTTTCCGTCCACACGACGGACCCCGAGCTGCGCTGCAAAATGATGCGGAACCGCTTTGCCGGGGACGCGCTGCGCTACCTCTGGCGGCTCGCGGAAAACGGCATCCGGCTGAACTGCCAGATCGTGCTCTGCCCCGGGCTGAACGACGGCGCGGAGCTGGAGCGCACGCTGGAAAGGCTGTTCTCCCTCGGGGAGAGCCTGCTCTCCGTCGCGTGCGTGCCCGTCGGTCTGACGCGTTACCGGGAGGGGCTTTACCCGCTCGAACCGTTCGACACGGAAAAGGCCGGCGCGGCGATCGATATTCTGGAGCGCTGGGGGGAGAAGTTCCTCGCGGCGCGCGGTTCCCGCGTCGTGTACCCGAGCGATGAATTTTACCTCATCGCAAAGCGGGAGCTTCCGCCCGTTTCGTTCTACGAGGATTTCCCGCAGATCGAAAACGGCGTCGGGATGCTGCGCGACCTGGAAGAGGAATTTCTCTTTGCGCTGGAGGACGTCCCGCCGCACGCGGTCAACCGCACGGTGACGGTGCCGACGGGCGAGGCGGCGTTCCCGTTCCTGCGCGCGCTCTTCGACAAAGCCGAGGCGCGCTTCCCGGGGCTTTCCGTCCGGCTGGTCCCGGTGAAGAACGAATTTTTCGGCGGCACCGTGGACGTCACGGGGCTGCTCGTCGGGCGCGACGTGAAAAACGCGCTGCTGCCCCTCGACCTCGGGGACGAGGTGTGCCTCCCGAGCGCGATGCTCATGGCGGACGAGGACGTCTTCCTGGACGACATGACCGCCGAAGAGCTGGCGCGCGCGCTGGGCGTGCCGGTCCGCCGCATGAAAAAAGACGCGGCGGGACAGCTTTTGGATCTACTTGGAGAATAAGGAGGGCCGGTCATGGCCGAACCCATTGTCGCCATTGTCGGGCGGCCGAACGTCGGGAAATCGACGCTTTTCAACAAACTTGTCGGGCAGCGGCTCTCCATCGTGGAGGACACGCCGGGCGTCACGCGGGACCGCGTTTTCGGCCCGTGCGAATGGAAGGGGCGCCACTTTTCGCTGGTGGATACCGGCGGCATCGAGCCCGCCGCGAAGGACGTGATCCTCACGCAGATGCGTGAGCAGGCGCAGATCGCCATCGACGCGGCGGACGTCATCGTGCTCGTCACGGACGTGCGTTCCGGCGTCGTCGCGACGGACCTCGACATCGCGGAGCAGCTCCAGAAGAGCCGCGTGCCGGTGATCGTCTGCGTCAACAAGTGCGATTCCATCGGCGCGCCGCCGGACGACTATTACGAATTTTTCAACCTCGGCCTCGGCGAGCCGATCCAGGTCTCTTCGGTCCACGGGCACGGCACCGGCGACCTGCTGGATGCGATCGTCGAGCACCTGCCGGTGAACGACGAGCCGGAGGAGGGCGCGCGCATCCGCGTCGCCGTGATCGGCAAGCCGAACGCAGGGAAATCGTCGCTCGTCAACCGTGTGGCGGGGGAAAACCGCTGCATCGTCTCCGATATCGCCGGAACGACCCGCGACGCGGTGGACACGACCATCGAGAACAAATTCGGCACCTTCACGTTTATCGATACGGCGGGCCTGCGCCGAAAAAGCCGGGTGGAGGACAACATCGAGTATTACAGCAATCTGCGCGCCGAGATGGCCGTGGACCGTGCGGACGTCTGCGTGATCCTGTTGGACGGCGAGGTCGGCTTCACCGAGCAGGATTCGAAGGTGGCCGGCATCGCGCACGAGGCCGGGAAGGGCTGCGTGATCGCCGTGAACAAGTGGGACGCCGTCGAAAAGGACGACAAAACCATGCAGGAGTACACGAAGAAGCTCGAGAACGATTTCTCGTTCATGTCCTACGCGCCGATCGTGTTCATCTCCGCGAAGACGGGCCAGCGGTTGGACCGCATGTTCGAACTGATCGTGCAGGCCGCCGCGTCGAACGCCATGCGCATCCGCACCGGCGTGCTCAACGAGATCCTCGCGCAGGCGACCGCGCGCGTGCAGCCGCCGACCGACAAGGGCCGCCGGCTCAAGATCTACTACATGACGCAGGCGTCCACGAAGCCGCCGACCTTTGTGTGCTTCGTCAACAATAAGGACCTGTTCCACTACTCCTACAAGCGCTACCTGGAAAACCGTCTTCGGGAGGTGTTCGGGCTGGACGGCACGCCCGTCCGGATGCTGGTGCGGGAGCGCGGGGAGAAGGACAACACATAGGCACGGACCGTGCGGGAGGAGGATTTGGCGTGAATATCAACGGTTTCTTCGGGTTTCTTTCCAACTATACGAATCTGCTCCTGCCGCTGCTGCTGGCGGGCGCGGCGGGGTATCTGATCGGGAGCATCAGCTTCGCGATCCTCCTGACGCGGGCCTTTTCCAAGACCGATGTCCGGGACCATGGGAGCGGCAACGCCGGCGCGACAAACGTGATGCGCGTCGCCGGTCCGAAAGCGTCGATCCTCACGTTTATCTGCGATTTTGGAAAATGCGCGCTCTCCGTCGCGATCGGCTACGCGGTCCTGCGCTATATCGGCGGGGCGGATCCGCAGCTCGCGAAGATCGGCATGTACGCCGCCGGGTACTGCTGCCTGATCGGCCACATGTATCCGCTGTACTTCGGCTTTCGCGGCGGCAAGGGCGTTTCCTCCTCCGCCGGGATGATGCTCCTGCTCGACTGGCGCGTCTTTCTTTTGGAGCTCCTCATCTTCGGGGTGGTATTCCTCCTGCGGCGCACCATCTCGCTTTCCAGCATCGCTGCGGCCGCCGCGTACCCGTTCTTCACGTTCGCCGTGACGTTCTGGGTCGATTACGCAAGCGGTTCCCTGCCGCTCCTTTACGTCATCATCGCGACGCTGTTTGCCGCGCTGCTCGGGATCACCGTCATCGTGAAGCACAAAGAAAACATCCGCCGGCTGCTGCGCGGGGAGGAAAAGCCGATCGCCTTTCACAAGGACAAATAGAGAAAACCGGGAGATTTGGGGCCGAACCTGTAAGGGTCGGCCCCTTAACTTTACATAATTTCGTCAAAATTCCATTTCAGGGATTGACTTTTTTTCTCTTGTGTATTATCATAGATAACGGTAATACTAAACGCAGTGCCGATCACCGTGCGCTGCGTCTGATTTGAGCAAGTTTTCTTTTTTGCGATAGATGCCGCGTGGGGCGCTCGACGCGCCGCGGCGGGAACATGGGATTGGGAGCCGGAGCCCCGAAGCCCCCTCGCGGGGCGGTGGACGCCGCAGGCGGAAAAGCGCTTGCGCGGCGAGGCCGAAGGAAAGGAAAGTCAAGAGTGGATCAGTTTGTTATTCGCGGTGGAAACCGCCTTGTCGGTGAAGTTATGATCAGCGGCGCGAAAAATGCCGCAGTTGCCATTTTGCCTGCGGTCGCGCTGGCGGAGTCTCCGTGCCGCATCGAGAACGTCCCCTGCGTCATGGATGTGGAGCTTTCGGTTCGGATCCTTCGGGAGCTTGGGGCGACCGTCACATGGATCGGCCGCAATACCGTGGAGATCGACCCGAGAGGGATCGATACCTGCACGGTCCGCAGCGAGCTGGGGCGCAAAATGCGCGGCTCGTACTACAACATCGGGGCGCTTCTCGGCAGGTATAACGAGGCGGTGGTCCCCCTTCCGGGCGGCTGCGATTTCGGCGTCCGCCCCATCGACCAGCACATCAAGGGCTTCCGCGCGCTGGGCTGCTCGTACAGCCTGGAGGACGGCATGATCGCGGTGCAGGCGAAGGAGCTGCACGGCGCGCACATTTATCTCGATATGGCTTCCGTCGGCGCGACGATGAACATCATCCTCGCTTCCGTAAAGGCAAAGGGCCTTACTGTGGTGGAGAATGCGGCGCGCGAGCCACACATCGTCGATCTCGCGAACTTCCTGAACTCCATGGGCGCGAACATCTCCGGCGCGGGCACCGACGTGATCAAGGTCCGCGGCGTGGAGCATCTGCACGGCACGACGTATTCCATCATCCCGGACCAGATCGAGGCTGGGACGTATATGGCCGCGGCCGCCGCGACGATGGGCGACGTGGTCGTGCGGAACGTCACGCCGAAGCATCTGGAGTCCATCAGCGCGAAGCTCCGCGAGATGGACGTCGATGTGGTCGAGTACGATGACGCGGTGCGCGTGCGCCGCTCTTGTCCGCTCGCGAAATGCAATGTGAAGACGATGCCGCACCCCGGCTTCCCGACGGATATGCAGCCGCAGATCGCGGCGCTGCTCGCCGTCGCGCAGGGGACAAGCATTTTGAATGAAAACGTCTGGGGCGAGGGGCGCTTCCGCTATGTGGAGGAGCTTCGGCGCATGGGCGCACAGATCACGGTGGAGGGCAAGAGCGCCATCATCGAGGGCGTGGACTTCCTTCGCGGCGCGCCGGTACGCGCCGTGGACCTGCGCGCGGGCGCGGCGATGGTCATCGCCGGGCTTTCCGCGCACGGGACGACGCGTGTCGAGGAGATCGAGCACATCCAGCGGGGCTACGAGGACATCGTGGAGAAGTTCGTGGGCCTCGGCGCGGATATGTATCTCCGCCGGGACACCGCAATGCCCGCCGCGAAAATCGGATAATTCCTGCGTTGTGCGCCCGACGGCTCGCCGCCGGGCGTGTTTTCTTGCCCCGGGAAATACGGTCGATGGTTTTGGAGGTCTGCATGGAATTGATCCCGCTTTTCAGCGGCAGTACGGGAAACAGTTATTTTTTAGGCGAGAGATCCGAAGGGATCCTGATCGATATCGGGAGAAGCGCCCGCCAGACGGAGCAGGCGCTCCGCCGCGCCGGGGTGGACCCGCTGGCGGTGCGCGCGGTGCTTCTGACCCACGAGCACAGCGACCATGTGAACGGTCTTCGGGTGTTCGCCTCCCGCTATGCGGCGCCGGTGTACGCCTCAAGGGGGACGCTCGGCGCGCTGGCGGATCTGGGCGCGCTGGATGAAAGGTTCCCCGTTTCCGCCATGCAGGGGGAGACGGAGATCGGCGCGTTCCGCGTGCGGCCGTTCCGCACGCCGCACGACGCGGTGGAGAGCCTCGGCTTTCGCATCTCGCTGCCCGGCGGGAAGACGCTCGCGTTTGCGACGGACCTCGGCCGCGTGACGGACGAGGTGGAGCGGAGCGTTACAGGGGCGGACCTCGCCGTCGTGGAGTCGAACCACGACGCCGCCCTGCTTCGCAGCGGGCCGTATCCCTATCCGCTCAAGCGCCGCATCCTTTCGGATCACGGGCATCTCTCGAACGAGAGCTGCGCGGCGCTGCTGCAAAGACTCTACGCTTCGGGGACGCGCCGGTTCCTGCTCGCGCACCTGAGCCGCGAAAACAACACGCCGGAAACCGCCCGGCGCGCGGCGGTGCAGGGGCTCGAAGCGGCGGGGGCCGCCCGCGATACATATACCTTGGAGGTCGCGCCCGTGGAAAACACGGCGGGCCTCAGATTGGCGCTTTAGGAGAGACCATGCTGGAAGTGAAGCTCGTCTGCGTCGGGAAGCTGAAGGAAGCGTACTGGCGGGACGCCGTAAAGGAATACGCGAAGCGCCTCTCGGCGTACTGTCGGTTTTCCGTCGTGGAGCTGGAGGAGGCGCGCCTGCCTGCAGACCCCTCCCCGGCGGAGATCGCCGCCGCGCTCGAGAAGGAGGCGGAGCGCATCCTTGCCGCCGTGGGCAAAAGCCGCGCGTTCCCGCTCGTGATCGAGGGGGAGCTTTTGAGCTCCGAGGCGCTCGCGCGGCGCATCGAAAGCGCGGCGAACGGCGGGGAGAGCAGCCTCGCGTTCGTCATCGGGTCGTCGTTTGGGCTTGCGCCGAAAATCAAGGCGTTCGGTCCCGGCATCTCCATGTCGCGCATGACGTTCCCGCACCAGCTCGCGCGGGTGATCCTCGCGGAGCAGATCTACCGGGCGTTCACGATCCTGCACGGCGCGCGATACCACAAATAAGGCGGCGAAGCCGCGGAAAGGGGATCCCCTATGATCCTGCTCGAACGCACATCGGTCATGAATTTTGAAAACGCCCTGCGCGGCGCGCGCAACCCCATGAACAGTTGGGACCGCATGGACAGCCGCACGGAACCGGACGGCACCTTTGTCTTCGGGCCGAACGATCTCAGCCTCGCGCAGCGCTTGTGCCGGGCGGGGAGCGACCACCGCAAGTTCGTCCGGCAGATCTTCGTCACGGTGGACATCACCGCGCCGCTGTACTGGTGGAAGGAATTTGACACCTACAAGGTGGGGACCGTCGCCAATTCCACCAGCACCATGCACAAGCTCCATGCGAAGCCCATCGAGGCGGCGGATTTCAGCGCGGAGAAGCTCGTGCCCGAGGCGCGCGCCGCATTTGACGCGCTGCTCGAAACGCTGGAGGACCTGCGCCGGCGCTATGTCGAGACGAAGGACAAGGCCCTCTGGTACAGCCTGATCCAGCTCCTCCCGGAAAGCTACAACCAGATGCGCACCGTCACGATGAACTATGAAAACCTGCGGAATCAGTTCTTTGCTCGCAGGGATCACAAGCTCGAAGAGTGGCACGTTTACTGTGCATGGGCGAAGGAACTTCCTTATTTCAAAAAACTCTTTCTCGAGGAGGAATCGGTCTCATCCAGTTGACTTTTTTGTCAATTTCCGAGTTTTTTCCTATATGCCTTGACAAAAAAGGAAATTGCAAATATACTATATATGTCGAGTCGTTCTGCATATACATCCACGCACCCAGCGCGGAACGATAAGGAGGCAATGGGACAGATGAAAAACTCGAAGAAAACACGTCTCACAAATTCCGAGCTCGCCATGATGCAGCTTCTTTGGGAGGCCGGGCGTCCGCTGAACCGCGGTGAGATCATGGAGATCGCGCAGCGAGACCCGGAAGATCCGTTGTTTGCGCGCAATTCGTTCCATGTCATTATCAATAACTTGATGGATAACGGTTATCTTGACGCGAACATGAACGACGGCCCGGGCAGAAAAAATGCCCGCAGGTTTTCGCCGCGTCTGACGCGAAACGAGTATTTCGCGCGGCAGATCGCCATGACCGAACACTATACGTCCGCCGATATCCCGGAGATCGTCGCCGCGCTCGTGAAGGCGGATCCGAACGTCGAGGCCGACGCGCTGCTGCGAAAGATCCGTGCCGCCGTGAAAGCCGCCGTCGCCTGAAATTAAAGAAAAGCGTCCCGGTAAAAGACCGGGAGAGGGAAAACCTCCCCGAGAGAGACACTTTGCGCAAAAGCGCCTCTCTCGGGGAGATTTTGCGCTTTGAAAAGACCGGCGTTCATGAAGCCGCTGCCCGATCTTCGCCCTAGGCGAAAGCGAAAAGAAAAGCGCCCCAAAGGGCGCTTTTGCAGTCGGCGGCTATGCCGGGGAAAAGGCGGCCGCACGCAGTCACAGATCGAGCTTCATGTCGCCGGCCTTCACCCAGCCGAGGCGGCGGGCAGCCCAGTCAAACAGCAGCGAGAGCACGGCGGGGAGCACGAAGCAGATCAGCGCGAGGCCGATCCAATCCATCGGGGTGATCGCAGCCTTCGTCCCGTCCGCGACGGACTGCACCCAGCCGGTGTAGACGCCGATCTGCCCGACGAGGCCGCAGGTGCCCATTCCGCTCGCGATGGGCGCGCCGTTCATCTCGAGCCCGAACACGCACGTCGCGAGCGGCCCTGTGACGGCGGAGGCGAGCGTCGGCGCGATCCAGATGCGCGGGTTTTTCAGGATGTTGGACATTTGGAGCA
>CANRMW010000036.1 GCA_947631835.1 uncultured Clostridia bacterium
ATAATTTCCTGCTTATGGCGCGGGAACAAAATTCACAGAAAACACCGGCGAAGCGGGCGACGTTTGCCCTACGCTGGCTTGCAAAAAGCGGAAGCAAATTCCCCGCACGAAGCCAATTTCCGGCGCGGGGGCAAAGCCCACGGGAATCTCCGGCGAAGTGAGCGGAGCGAACGACTAACGCGACGAATCGGCCTTTGGCCGCGACGCAAAAAAGCTTCGGGAGGACCCGAAGGCAGGGGGTGGATGAGCGTGAAACACAAGACTACGCGGGGGCTGATCATCAGCTTTACCCTGATCTCCGCCCTGTGCGTGGCGGTCTTCTCTTATTTTGCCGTGGCGATGAACCGCCGGGGCGCGGAGTCCATCGGGAAGATCGGCTCCGTCTATATGGCGGGCATGAGCGAGCAGGCGGCCGCCCATTTCGGCACCGCCATCCAGCTCCGCCTCTCTCAGGTCGGCGCGCTGGTGGATTCCTGTCCGCCGGAGAGCGCCAAGGACCGCACCGCCGCGCGCGTCAAACTGAGCTACAACGCCCGGGCGCGCGGGTTCGACCACCTCGCGCTCTACACCCCGGAAGGCTCTTTCGAGATGCTCTACGGCAGCCAGATCGAGGCGGAGGATTCCGACGTCTTCCTCCAGTCCCTCGAGGACGGCGAAGAAAAAATGGCGCTCGGCCGGGACGAGATCGGCGAGACGATGCTCCTCATGGGCATTCCCGCCGCGTATCCCACGGAAAACGGCGAGCGCAGCCTCGCGCTGGTCGCGGCGCTCCCCATCAGCTACATCAGCGACACGCTTTCGCTCGATTCCGACAACGCGCTGATCTATTACTTCATCATCGACCGGGAAGGCAACTTCATCGTCCGCGACGACGACATCACCGACGCGACGTATTTCCAGCGCATCCGCGACCGCTACGACAGCGTGGAGGGCATGACGGGCGAGCAGTATATCGTGCAGCTGCAGGAGATCATGGCTGCCGGGAAGGACTACACCGGCGAGTTTTCGATCGAGGGCGAGCGCCGCCACCTGTACAGCACGAAGCTGCCGTATTCCGAATGGTACCTGATGCTCTTCATGCCCTACGGTCAGCTCGACCAGCTCATAAACAGCCTGAGCTGGTCGTGGGGATGGTCCTCCGTGCTGGGCTGCGCGCTGGTCCTGCTGAGTCTCCTCGCGGTCTTCACCTGGTACATCCTTCAGACGCGCCGCCAGATCCGGGAGCTCGATGAGGCGCGCCGGTCCGCCGAACACGCGAACCGCGCGAAGAGCGAGTTCCTCTCCAACATGAGCCACGACATCCGCACACCCATGAACGGCATCGTCGGCATGACGGCAATCGCCAGCGCCAACCTCCACAATATCACGCAGGTGCAGAACTGCCTGAAAAAGATCTCCCTTTCCAGCCGCCACCTGCTCGGCCTCATCAACGACATTCTCGATATGTCCAAGATCGAGAGCGGGAAGCTGACGCTCCACATGGAGCAGATGTCCCTGCAGGAAACGATGCAGGGCATCGTCAACATCGTCCATCCGCAGGTCAACGCGAAAAACCAGCGCTTCGACGTGTATGTCTACGACATCCCCACGGAGCATGTATACTGCGACAGCATCCGCTTAAACCAGATCCTTCTCAACCTCCTCGGCAACGCCATCAAGTTCACGCCCGAGGGCGGCTCGATCTGCGCGGTGCTGTATGAGGAGCGTTCCCCCCTCGGCCCGGATCAGGTCCGCGTCCATCTTCGTGTGAAGGACACCGGCATCGGCATGTCCGCCGAATTTAAGGAGCACATCTTCGAATCGTTCTCCCGCGAGGACAGCACCCGCGTGCAGAAGACCGAGGGCGCGGGGCTCGGCATGGCGATCACAAAATACATCGTGGATGCGATGCACGGCACCATCGAGGTGGAAAGCGAGCTCGGGGTCGGCACGGAATTTCACGTCACGCTCGACCTCGAAAAGGCGCTCGTGCAGGAGGCGGACATGACGCTCACCGTGGGCGACGCGCTCCTGATCGACGACGACGAGCTGCTCTGCGAGAGCGCCGCCGCGACGCTCCGTTCCATCGGCTGCCGCGCGGACTGGGTCCTCAGCGGCGAGGCCGCCCTCACCCAGGCAGAGGAATACCGCCGGGAGACCGGCGCGGATTACCCGATCATTCTGGTGGACTGGAAGCTCCCCGGGATCGACGGCATCGAGACGGCACGCCGTCTGCGCGAGGCGCTCGGGAGCGGCCCGGTGATCCTGCTCACCACCTCCGCCGATTGGAGCGAGGTGGAGGAGCAGGCGAAGGCGGCGGGGATCAACGGCACGATCCCGAAGCCCCTGTTCCGCTCCACGCTCTACTACGGCCTGCGCCAGTTCTGCGGCGCGCCGGAGGAAGAAGCCGCCGAGGAAGCGCACGACGCCGCGAACCTTGCGGGCCGCCGGGTGCTCATCGCGGAGGACAACGATCTCAACTGGGAGATCGCCGAAGAGCTTCTCTCCGAGCTGGGCCTCACGCTGGAACGCGCGGAGAACGGACAGGCCTGCGCGGAGATGTTCAAAAACAACCCGCCGGGGTATTACGACGCGATCCTGATGGACATCCGGATGCCCGTGATGAACGGCTATGAGGCGACGGGCGTGATCCGCGCGCTGCCGCGTCCGGACGCAAAGACGGTCCCCATCATCGCCATGAGCGCGGACGCCTTTTCGGAGGATGTGCAGCGCTGCCTCGACAGCGGCATGAACGGCCACACCGCGAAGCCCATCGACGTGGACGAGGTCGCCCGCCTTCTGCAATCGCATCTTGCCGGATAAAACGGTTCTCACGAAAGGACGAAACAGCATGAAACGGATTTTTGCGGCGGTTTTGGCGCTGCTCCTGCTCCTTGCCGCCTGCACGGCGCAGACCGCCGAGGAGAACGGCAGCGGGTCGGACCTCCCCTCTTCGTCAACGGAAGGGGAGAAAACGGATCTGAAGTTCTGGACCTATCCCGTGGGCGGCTGGGCCAGCGCCACGGCGATCTCCCCCATCATCTCCGCGTTTCACCGGGAGCATCCCGGCACGCGCATCTCCGTCCATCTCCTGAGCTATGAGACCGGCGACAACGAAATGGAAGCTGCGATCGCCGCGGGGGAAGCGCCGGACCTCGTCTTTGAGGGGCCGGAGCGCCTGACGGCGAACTGGGGCGCGCGCGGCCTGATGGCGGATCTCAGCGAGCTGTGGGAGAGCGAGGCCGCCGACGCGATCTACGATTCCGTGGCCGCGGCGTCCCACAGCAACAACGGCGCGTGCTATATCTACCCGATCTGCATGACCACCCACTGCATGGCGGTCAACCGCGACCTGTTTGAGGCGGCGGACGCGTGGCAGTACATCGACGAGGCGAACCACACCTGGACGACCGACGGCTTCATTGCGGCGGTCCGCGCGCTGCACGAGTACGGCGTGGAGCGCGTCGGAGAGATCTACTGCGGCGGGCAGGGCGGCGACCAGGGCACGCGGGCGCTCGTCACCAACCTGTACAGCGGCTCCTTCACGGACGCGGCGCACACCCGCTATACGTTCAACAGCCCCGAAAACGTCCAGGCATTGGAGCTTCTGAGCAGCTTGGAGGGCATTTCCTTCGCCGAGGACGCGGTCGGCACGGACAACATCAACCGCTTCTGCGCCGGCGAGCTCGCCATGTGCTTCTGCTGGAACGTGGGCACTGAGGTCACGCAGACCATCAACAACCCGGACCGCGACTTCGATATCTTCCCGATGGCGTTCCCGACGAACGACAACGAGTTCAACCTGCAGGGCGGCATCTGGGGCTTCGGCGCTTTCGACAACGGCAGCGAGACGAAGATCGAGGCCGCGAAAACGTTCATCCGCTCCGTCACCGAAGACATGGACCGCTACGCGCAGGCGGTGCTCTCCTCCACCTTCTGGCCTGTGCGCGACGTCCCGAACATCTATGAAAACGACGAGCTGATGACGGAATACTTCCAGCTTCGCGGGTACCTCGGCGATTACTATCAGGTCACGCCGGGCTGGGCCGAAGCGCGCACCGCGTGGTGGAAGATGCTGCAGGAGATCGGCGAAGGCGGGGACGTCGCAAAGGCGGCGGAGACCTTTGAAAACACCGCGAACGAGGCGGCCGGCGTAAAAACGGCCACGGAATAAAAAACTGAACGAAACGCGAAAGAGCGCGGGACGGCAGCCCCGCGCTCTTTTTTTCTCTGTTTCCGCCCCGTTCGGGGCGATCCGTGCCGTTATTCCCCGGGAAAACCTTCCGCGCCCTGCATGGCGGCGTTTTTCCGGCGGCATTCGTCCATCGCCTGCACGCAGCCCGCCGCGTCGGTCTTGCCGCGCAGCATATCCGTCACGGCGCCCGCCACATCGTCCGCGCTGTACCCGACGATCCGCGAGGCCGCCGTGGAGACGCGTTCCTTCTCCGCGATGGACGCTTTCGCGTCCGTGACCATCCGGGACTGGATGTTCGTCGTCTGCCCCTTAAAGCAGCTCACCGTGGAGATCCCGTCAAACGCGGTGTTGTAATTTTCGGGCGTCGCGCAGAAGGCCAGAAAATCCAGCGCGTCGTCCAGCCGCTCGCTGTTCTTGTTGACCATCATCATGTTCAGGTTGCCGCCCTCGTAGGTGCCGCCGTCCACGGTGCCCATGAAGACGGGCATCAGCGCGAAATCGTCCACGGTGTATTTCCCGTCCCCCTCGAAGTCGGTGTAAAACCAGGTGTCCCAAATAAACGTCATCACCGCGTTGCCGGAGGACAGCGCCGGCCCGATGTCTGACCAGCCGCAGTCGAGATAGCCTTGCCCGAACCACCCCTGATCCGCCGCGCCGCCGATCCACCGGATCATGCTCTCTACCTCCGGGATCTCCGCGTAGGAGATCTCGTTCCGGTTGATCTTTTCCAGCATATCGGGGTCGTCCGCGAAGATCGGGTCGAGCCCGAACTGCATCATCCATGTGCAGCCGTCCCCCGGCCAGCAGATCGGCGTGTAGCCGAGATCCGCGAGCACGCCGCAGAGCATGTCAAATTCCGCCTGCGTCGCGGCGGGCTTCAAGCCGAGACTGTCCAAGATCGTCTTGTTGTAGTAGCAGCCGGAGACCGAGCTCTCCCAAAACGGCAGGCCGAGCAGGTTGCCCTCGCTGTCCTCGCAGTAGGCGCGCGCGCTGTCCGTCAGGTCCTCCGCCCAAGGCTGGTCGTTGAGGTACATGAAATTGCCCGCGACGTCAAAGCGGCTGAGGTCCGCGTTGTGGAAGTGCAGGAAGATGTCCGGCGCCTTGCCGTTCCCGATCGCTTCCGCCGCCTTCTGCTCGTATTCGTCGTCCTCAAACGAGACGATCTCCAGCCGGTTCCCCGTCTCTTTTTCATAGTGCTCGAAGACCTTCTGCATATAGCTCTTCGCAAGGTCGCTCTTTTTCCCCATCACGGTCAGGGAAACGCCGCCCGTCTTTCCCGCGCCGCCGCACGCGGAAAGCAGCAGCGCCGCGGCCCAGATCCCCAGCAGCAGGAAGATTCCCTTCTTTTTCATCTGATCGCCTCCAAAGCCTCGGATCTACTCCGCTTCGTTTCTCTTGAGGAGCCGTCCCACCAGCTCCCGCACCTTATCCATATCGATCGGCTTCGCGAGATGCCCGTCCATCCCCGCGTCCATCGCGTTGCGCACATCCTCCGCAAACGTGTTGGCCGTCATCGCGACGATGGGGATCGTCCGCGCCATCGGATGCGACGAGGCGCGGATCGTCCGCGTGGCTTCATACCCGTTCATCTCGGGCATCTGCACGTCCATCAGGATCATATCGTAATATCCGGGCGCGGACCGCTCGAACATTTCCACAGCCTCCCGGCCGTTCACCGCGAGCTCACAGTGCGCGCCTTCCATCAGCAGCATCTCCGTGAGGATCTCCGCGTTGAGCGCGTTGTCCTCCGCCACAAGGAACAGCTTCCCGTCCATCGCGTGTTCTTCGCCGCTTTCCGAGGCCGGCTTCGCCTCCTCCTGCGCGAGGAACAGGGGCTTGACGGTGTTCCAGAAGGTGGACACGAAGAACGGCTTCGACATGAACGCGTTGATGCCCGCTTCTCTGGCCTCCGTCTCGATGTCTGCCCAGTCGTAAGAGGTCAGCACCAGGATCGGCACGCCGGTCTGCACCTGTTCGCGGATCCTCCGCGCCGCCTCCACGCCGTTCATCCCGGGCATTTTCCAGTCCAGCAGGATGACATGGTAGTCCTCTCCGCGCCGGTGCGCCTCCACGGCCGCGTCCACGGCGGCGGCGCCGTCCGTCACGAAGGAGATCTCCACGCCGCTCCCGCGCATCAGCTCTTGGATGTCGAGGCAGATCTCCTTCTCGTCGTCCGCGACGAGCATCCGCGTCACCTTTTGCCGATACCATGCCTCGCTCTCCTCCTGCTCCGGGAGCACGAAGGAAAGCTCCACCGTAAATTCGCTGCCCTCGCCGGGCTTGCTCTTCAGCTCGATGATGCCGCCCATCAGGTCCACCAGGTTCTTCGTGATCGCCATGCCGAGGCCCGTCCCCTGGATCTTGTTCGTGACGGAGCTGATCTCCCGGCTGAACGGCGCGAAGATGTGCTTCTGGAACTCCTCGCTCATCCCGATGCCGTTGTCCCGCACCGTGAACCGCAGCTTCACATACTGCGGGGCGGGCTGCTCCAGCTCCGCGACGAGAAAATCGATCTTTCCCTTTTCCGGCGTATATTTGATCGCGTTCGAAAGCAGGTTGATGAGGATCTGGTTCAGCCGCAGCTTATCCCCCATCAACTGCTCCGGCGGCGCGCCCTGCACATGGATCGTGAAGGTCTGGTCCTTCGCCCGGGCCTGCGGCATCAGGATGATGCTCAGTTCCTCCAAAAGCTCCGGCAGGCTGAAGCGGTCCACGTTCAGCGAGGTCTTCCCGCTCTCGATCTTGCTCATGTCCAGCACGTCGTTGATGAGGCTGAGCAGATGATGCCCCGACGCCGTGATCTTTCTCGTGTATTCGCGCACCTTTTCGGGCTGGTCCGCGTCCTTTTCCAGCAGCGTGGAAAATCCGACGATGGCGTTCATCGGCGTGCGGATGTCGTGCGACATATTCGAAAGGAAGTTGCTCTTCGCCTCGTTCGCGCTCTTCGCGGCGTTCAGCGCCTCCTGCAGCTTTTGATTCATCTGCTGTTCCAGCGTGCGGTCCGAGAGCACGATGATATATTTCCGCATCCCCTGGATCTCCATGTGGTACACCGTCATCCTGTACCACCGGCGCTCCCCGGTATTCTGGTGCATATATTCGCATTCGCGGTAACGGTTGCCGTTCAGCGGAATCGCTTCCAGCTCCGTTTTCGGGATCACCACATTGTAGTTGACGGCGCACTTTTCCATCACGCGGATGTCCTGCCTTGCCTCCTCCACGGGGATGCCGAGGAGCCGCTCGATGTTCGGGCTGATGTAGTCCACGTTATGCCTGCCCGCGTCCAGCATGATGAAAATATCATCGACGCTGTTCGAGAGCACGTCAAACATGCGCTCCCGGTACTGCAGCTCCATCCGGTTCTTCTGGAACTGATTGTGGCTACGCAGCGCGAAGACCGCGGCCACCGCCGCGCCGACGAGAAGGAAGATCACGATCAGCACGTTCACCGTGGTCTTCTGCACGGAGAGGAACCCCGCGCTCACGGCGCTCAGCGGCACGGCGCTCAAAAGGAAGAAATCCTGATATCCCACCGGCTGGTACAGCACGCACTGATCGACCCCGCCGATCCTGCACCGCGCGAGGCCGGAATCTCCCTTTTCCAGATCGTCCCGGATCTGCTGCAGCTGCGCGTCGCTCAGGCTGGAGGCCGCTTTCAGATAGACAAGATAGTTTTCAAAGACGCCGCCGCCGCTCTGCGTGGAGAGCAGTACGCCGCCGTCCTTGCGGATCACAAAGCATTTGGCTTTCCCGGAGAACGCGTCCACTTTGAGGGTCCTCGAAAGGTCCTCGTTCGTGTAGGCGACGGCGATCGCGTCATACGGGACGCCCTTGTATATGCCGGGCTTCACCGGCGCAGCGAACACCGTGACGTCCTGCCCGCCGGAGCGCTTCTGCCCCGCCATCACCGGCTCGCCGCTTTCACAGAGCGTTTCCCACGTCTCCTCGCCGAGATCGAGCGCTTCCGTATTTCCTTCCAGCGTCATGCCGGTCCGGTCTTTTGAGAGAAAATAAAAATCGGAAAATCCCCAATACGCCTGCTTCCCCGTGAGATATTCCGAGACCTCCTCCTCGTTTCCGCTCTCCTCCATCAGGGAAAGGTACTCTCCCCAGCCGTCCAGAAGGCCCCAGTTGCGGTCCACGAACGCGCCGAACGCCCGGTTGACCTGCCCGTAGATCTCCCGGAGATGCCCCGCGCTGTCCTCGTAGATGCGCTGCGAGATCAGATGAAAATACCC
This sequence comes from uncultured Clostridia bacterium, assembly GCA_947631835.1. Taxonomy (GTDB): domain Bacteria; phylum Bacillota; class Clostridia; order Oscillospirales; family Acutalibacteraceae; genus Hominenteromicrobium. Next base: position 8,413 of record CANRMW010000036.1, read on the forward strand.
GGCGCCGATCGCAGTCACTACGGCTAGGACCACGATCAGCAGAAAAATAGGAAAATTTTTTCGAAACCGCGTTCTCATCAGGATCCGCGCTCCTTCCGGGATAAATGTAGTTTCAGCTTCCCGACATCCTGGCTCTGCGCCGGTACATATCGAGATACGCTTCTTTTTTCCAAGCTTCCAGCTTCTTCCGAAGCTGCTCGCGCCGCTCGGGGCTTTCGAGCAGCGCCGAAACGAACGGCGCATACTGCTTTCCCGCGCCTTCCAGGATCCGGCGGCAGCCCTCTTCAAAAGGGACGACCGGCCTGTAACGGCTGAAGGTCTCGCCCGCCGAGGCCGCCAGCAGATCCGCCGCCGCGACGATGCAGATCAGCGGCTTCACCGGGGAATCGTCCAGCGAAAAGTCCACCGGGTACCCGCTCTTCCCGTCAAAGGCGCGGTGATGCCCCAGCGCGACGTCCGCCAAAAGCGCGGTGGATTCGTGCTCCCGCAGGCGCTCCGCGCCCAGATGCGCGTGCAGCTGCAAAAGCGCCTCCTCCTCCTCAAACAGGCCGCGGCAGGCAGCCGTTTCCAGCGAGAAGAAGTGGATCATGCCGAGGTCGTAGACGCGCCCGGCGCGCTCCGCGAGCTCCGCCAGCCTTTCGTGCTTCCAGATCACGTCCTGCGGCGCGGCGCATTCGGGAAGCCCCACGAGCTTTTCCGGGCATTCGTCCGCCGCCCAAAACGTCAGCGTCCGCGCCGTCTGCCCCGCGATCCACATGCGCACATAGGTGGCCGGGTGGATCGCCGCAAAGACGTTCTGGATCAATTCATAATACGGCATCCCGCAGTCCTTTTCACGGTAGACGAGGAAGAACTGTCGGATCTGAAGCATGATGTCCTCGGCCATCCCCATCAGGGAAGCCCGGATGAGCCACCGGGAAAACCGCTCGGTCATGCGCTTCGCGCACGCGGCGATCTCCCCCGCGTACCGCTCGTCGTTGAGGAGCGTCTTGGAGTATTCCAAATAATAGGCCGGCGCGCTCGCATGCGAAAAGATGCTCTGCGCATCCATATCGTTTTCGCCGCGCGCCATGGAGAGCGCGTAAAGCCCGTCCAGAAATTCCGGCAGCAGCATCGCGCCGCAGTGATACCGCGCCGCCATATACGCATACTGCCACCTCGGCTGCAGCGGCTCTCCCCGCTCCCGCGCGGCCTTCACCTGCTCGGCCTGCACGGTCTGGGCGGATTCCAGCACCAGCGCGTAGGCCTCCGGGCCGACGTTCCCGGTCCGCAGATTGGAGAGCAGCGTCGTGCACTCCTGATGGCTCCGGTACAGATAAGTGTCCCACGGCAGCGAGGGCGTCTTCGCGCGGACGTCCGGGTCGGAAAGGACGCGGATGGACCGCTTCACCGCTTCGAGCTTCGCGTGTACCGAAGCGGGCGTTTTCGCCAGATAGCCGAGGGGGATATTTCCCATGCAGCGGTGGATATATCCCCGCGTTTCGGGGTCCGTGATCTCGTCATACGCGGTATCGTAATAGGATGCGCCCTCGATGAAATACATGCGCATCCGCGTGGAAAACAGGCTCACCCCGCTCGGGGAAAGCATATTCTCCATATTGAAAAGGGACAGTCCCACCAGATACAGCTCTTTGATGCGCATATTGCGGTCCCCGTGGTGCCTTGCCCATTCCAAAAGCGCGAGGTTCACCCGGTAGTGCAGGCAGGGGTCCTGCATGGAATAGCCCGTCATGAGCTTTCCCGCGAACTCCTCCAAAGACCGGATCTCCTCTAAAGGCGCGGCGAGGATGTTGTCCAGCACCGGGAAGAGCTCCTCCCGCAAGATCTGCGTGCCGCGCTCCACGGCGCGCTGTGCGGCGAGGTTCGCCTCCCGCGCCGCCGCGATGAAGGAGTCCGTGTCCGTGCGGTCCGCGAGTGCGCCGGCAAAGCCTTCCACGCTCTTCAGCAGCGCCAGGTATTCCTCCTGATACGGCTTCACGCGTCTCCCTCCCTTCCGTCGGCGCCGGTCCCGTTTTTCAGGAATTGCGTCATGGCGTCCGAGAGGCTCTGCAGGCTCACGGGCTTGGGCACATGGCCGTTCATCCCGGCCAGCCTGCAGTTTCGAATATCCTCCACAAAAGCGTTCGCGCTCATGGCGATGATCGGGATCCTCCGGCTCTCCTCCCCCGGCAGCGCGCGGATCGCCCTTGTGGCCGCAAGCCCGTCCATGACGGGCATCTGAATGTCCATGAAGATCAGGTCATACCGGCCCGGCGGGGCGTTTTGGAACATCTCCACCGCCTCAGCGCCGTTCTCCGCGCACTCGACCTCGGCGCCCAGCATGCCGATCAGCTCCACGCCGATCTCCCGGTTGATCTCGTTGTCCTCGACCAGGAGGATGCGGAAGCCCTCGAAGCTCTCGCTCTCCTGCGCGGCCTCGCGTTCCCGCGCGGCCCTGCCCTCCGGCGTGTACGCAAAGAGCGTCTCGCCCAGCCGGGAACGGAACAGGGGCTTCGGGATGAACGCGGTGATGCCCGCCTTCTTCATCTCCTCCGCCGAAAGCGTCCACTCATAAGTGGACATCAAAAAGATCGGCGTGCTGTTCCCCAGCATCGAGCGGATCTCCCGGCAGGTCTGCACGCCGTCCACGACGGGCAGCCGCCACCCCAGCAGGATCGCGAAATAGTCCCTGCCCGCCATGTGCGCTTCGGCGGCCTTGTCGCTGGCCTCCATGCCGTCGGCGACCGTGTCGCACTGCATCCCGAGGTCGCCGAGGATCTCCTTAAGGTTTTCGAGCGACGCGCTGTCCGGCTCGGCGGCGAGGACGGTCAGCCCGTGCAGCGCGTCAAAGCCGCCGCTCCCGTCCTTCTCCTGCTCGAGGGGCAGCGTCACGGTGAATTTCGTGCCGCGTCCCTCTTCGCTCTCCACGGTGATCTCGCCGTTCATCATCTTCACGAAATTGTGCGTGATCGCCATCCCGAGCCCGGTGCCCTCGATGCGCCCGGCGTTTTTGTCCCGTTCAAACGGTAAAAAGATTTTTTCCAGAAATTCGGCGTTCATTCCGATGCCGTTGTCCTGGACCGTAAACTCGTAATAAATGTAGTTGTGCTCCGCGTTCCCAGCGTTCCCCGTCTCCCGCACGCTCAGGGAGATGGTCCCCTCCTCGGGCGTGAATTTGACCGCGTTCGAAAGGATATTCAGCAATACCTGCCGGATGCGCAGCTCGTCGCCGCGCACCGTCTCGTGCCGCACGCCGGTGAAATCCAGCTCGATCTTCTGCCGCTTCCGCTCCGCCTGCGGCCGAAAGACCGCCATGAGCGCGTGCAGGAAATCCGCCATGGCAAACGGTTCGTTCGAGAGGGTGATCTTGCCGCTCTCGATGCGCGACATATCCAGAATATCGTTGATGATCTCGAGCAGGTGTTGCGAGGAAAGCCCGATCTTCTCCAAGCAGTCCTCCACGCGTTCCCGCTCGTCGAGGTGCGCCTTTGCGATGGTGATCATCCCGATGATGGCGTTGAGCGGCGTGCGGATGTCGTGCGACATATTCGAGAGGAAATCCGTCTTGGCGCGGTTCGCGGCGTTCGCGGCGTCCAGCGCGCTCTTGAGCGCGGCGTTCGCCGTCTCGATCCTCTCCTGCTCCCTGCGCAGATCCTCCGTCGCGTCCCGAAAGACGACCGCCGTCCACCCGTCCGGGTAGGGCGCCATCCGCGCGGAAAGCTCCCTGCCCCGAAAGGCGCCGCGCCACACGGCCGCGCCGGCGCTGATCTCCTGCCCGATCCGCGCGACGAACTCGTCCTCGCCGTCGAGCAGCAGCTTTTCCGCAGCGGCGTTCCGATACCCGGCGTGCCAGCCGCCGTCCTGACGCAGCATCAGGACCGCCGCCGGCACGGGATCGAAATACGCTCTGAACCCTTCTGTTTCCTTCAATTCCTTTGCCCCCTTTTCCGAAACGGGGAAGCCAAAACACTCCTTGCCGTTTTCAATACAACCCGTTCTCCGGCCCCGTTCGGGCCGCTTTCCCTCTTCCCGCTTTAAGCGGGATCGGTCGTCTCCTGTTCATCGGACAGGTGCGTGACAAGCACCTGGATCAGTTTATCCACGTTGATGGGCTTTGCCACATGGTCGTTCATGCCGCTTTCCAGCGCTTTCCGCCGGTCCTCGTCGAAGGCGTTCGCCGTCATGGCGACGATCGGCACGGCGGCGAGCTCCGGATCTTCCAGCGCGCGGATCGCTTTGGAGGCCGCGTAGCCGTCCATGACCGGCATCTGCACGTCCATCAGCACGAGCGCGTAATATCCGGGCTTGGAAGCCGCCATCATCTCGACCGCCTCCTGGCCGTTGCAGGCCGTCTCGATGACGAACCCGCTCTCCTCCAAAAGCTCCTGCGCGATCTCCCGGTTCAGCTCGTTGTCCTCCACGAGGAGCAGCCGCATGCCGTGCAGCTTCTCCACGGGATCCGGCTCCGTGCGGGCGACGGGCGGAAGGTCCTTCCCGATCGCATTGATGAGCGTGTCGCGCAGGTCGGAGAGGAAGATCGGCTTGTTGCAGAACGCCGTGACGCCCGCTTTCTTCGCCTCTTCCTCAAAGGCCGTCCAGTCGTATGCCGTGAGGATGATGATCGGCACGCGTTCGCCCGCGAGCGCGCGGATCTGCCGCACGACCTCGAGGCCGCTCAGGTCCGGCAACGCCCAGTCGATGATATAGGCGTAGAACTCGTCGCCCATCTCCACCGCCTGCCGCGCGCGCAGCACGGCCTCCTTGCCGTGCATGGACCATTCCGCGCGCATCCCGATCTGCGTGAGCATTTTCGTCACGCTGTCGCAGGTGGCGAAGTTGTCGTCCACCACAAGGCCGCGCACGCCGAAGAGCTCCCGGATCACCGTGACCGATGGAGCCGCCCATCGTGTCGATGATGCTCTTCGTGATGGCCATGCCCAGGCCGGTCCCCTGGATCCCGCTGACCGTGGAGGTGCGCTCCCGCTCAAACGGCTCGAAAATGTGCTTGACGAATTCCTCGTCCATCCCGATGCCCGTGTCCTTCACCCGGATCTCGTAAGCGCCGTATCCGGTCGGCGCGCCGGGCTTCTGCTGGATCATCAGCGAGACCGAGCCGCCCGCCGGCGTGAACTTGATGGCGTTCGAAAGCAGGTTCAAAAGCACCTGGTTCACATGGAGCTTGTCGCAGTAGATGTCCTCGTCCACCACGTCGAGCGTATCCATAAAGAAGCTGATCTGCTTCGCCTGCATCTGCGTCTGGATGATGTTGCGCATATCCCGGAAAATGTCGGAGATGGAGCAGGGCTTCTCTTCGATGTTCAGCTTGCCGGATTCGATCCGGCTCATGTCCAGAATGTCGTTGATGAGACTGAGCAGGTGGTTCGAGGAGGAGAGGATCTTCGCGAGATATTCCTGCACGCGCGGCTTGTTGTCGATGTTCGTCTCCGCAAGCGTCGTGAACCCGATGATCGCGTTCATCGGCGTGCGGATGTCGTGCGACATGTTCGAGAGGAACGTGGACTTCGCGCGCTCGGCGGCCTCGGCCTTCTTCAGCTTCTCCTCGAGCACCGCGCGCTCCACCGCCTCCACCACGGTCCGCTTCGCCTGCCGGTAAATGAACGCGTAGTAGAGCGCCACGGCGGCGCACATCGCCGTGCCGATGATGAGGAAGATGCGCTGCACGGCGAAGACGCTCGCAAACGCCTCCTCCTCCGGCACATCGACCGCGACCGACCATTTGTTGACCCCGATGGGCGCGTAATACATGTGCTCCCAGCCGTTGGTCCTCGGCGTGCGGTAGATGACGTACCCGGAATTGAGATTGACGAGGTCGTCGATGTAGTCGTCCCACGTCGTGTCGCCCTTCGTCTCCCGGCCGTCGTCGCCGGTGTAATCGGAGATGTTCCCGAGCGTATCGTGCCAGGTGTCCATGAGAAAATCCCCGGACCGCGTGTCGATGATATAGACATACGCGCGGGAATTGTAGATGTTTCCGACATTGAGCGTTTCCGGCAGGGTCTCGAGATCCGTGACGCCGTAGAGCAGCGCGACGGTCTCCCCGTTCTGGACGATCGGGACAAAGTGCCGCAGGATCGGCTTCCCGTTGGCGAGGTTGTACATGCGGTTCGAGATGTGCTCGCCGCGCGGCGCCTCCTCCTCAAAGGAGATCTCGCTGATGTCCGAAGCGTCCGCGACGCTGCCTCCCGGCGTCAGGATGCGGTCGCCGGGCAGCAGGATGCGCACGTTCATCGTTTCGAGCAGAGGATTCGTGGCCTTCATGACTGTCAGCGTGGCCTCGATGTCGAAATTGTCCG
>CANRMW010000037.1 GCA_947631835.1 uncultured Clostridia bacterium
TATTGGTGACGGAATTTGCCGCCACGGCGTCGCTGCCGAGATGCCCGAGGATGACCGAAAACATCGTGACGCCGCCGCCCCAGACCAAATAGTTCAGGAGCACCGGGGTCATGTATTTATAAAACTTCCCGCGCAGTTCTCTGTGTGAGGAGAAAAGAACGAAAAGCTGGAACCGGACTTCTCCTTTTCTTCGGTTCTCGATCCCGCATAGGCCGCATTCCAGCACGCGGGAGAGCACTGTCGCAATCGCCGCGCCACGGATGCCGAGCGCGGGGAGCTCCAGCCAGCCGAAAATCAGCACCAGATTTAACACGATGTTGCAGACCACGGTCGCCGAACCGTAACACGAGCTGCGCGCGACGCGCCCGCTGTTTTTCATGATGTTCAGGTATATCTGCGAAAAACCCATCAGGAGATAGGATACGCTGACAATGCGGAGATACTGCGCGCCGAGCGCGGTCAGCTCCGCGTCGCCCGTGAACAGGCGCATCAGAAATTCCGGGAAGCAGAGGGCGAGAAGAAAGAAAACGGAGGAAACGGCCATCGAACCGCGCAGGGAGATCCCGAGGACTTTTTCGATATTTTCTCGGTCGCGGACGCCCCAATACTGCGCCGCAAGGACCGAGGCGCCCGTTTGGTAGCTCATGTGGAACAGAGAGAGCACGAAGGCGATCTGCGTCGCGAGGGAGATCGCTGCAAGGGAGGCTTGGTCCAGAAATCCCAGCATCAGCGCATCGCTCGCGCTGACGAGCGACGAGAGCAGGTTCTGTGCCGCCACGGGCAGCATGATGCCCGTCAGTTCTTTCAGAAAGCTGCGGTCCGATGTCATAACCCATCCCCCCCAACAAAACGCTTCCTATCGCGCCTATTGCAGCTTGTCCCGTTTGATGGTATAATTATATCGACGGATGCGGGGAAAGACAACAAACATATTGCCGTCTTATTGCAACGATATTCGCAGGAGGGGGACGCTATGGCACAGGTCGATGTGATGCCGGACGCTCTTGAGGTCGTTCATTACGATGAAGCGGGGATCCCGCTCTACATACGAACGGGCCTGCTTTCCAGCTACGTCGGGATGCGCGCTGTATGTCACTGGCACGAGGATTTCGAGTTCATTCGGGTCATCAAAGGCGCCATGCGCTATTCCATTAACGGGAGGACAATCCTTCTCCGGGAGGAGGACAGCCTGTTTGTGAACAGCCGCCAGATGCATTTTGGTTTTGACTACCGCAGGGAGGAGTGCTCCTTTATCTGCATCCTCGTTCACCCGGAGATCCTTGCGACGAACCCGGTCCTCGCTTTGCGTTATATTCGTCCGTTGATCGAGCACGGTGCGCCGTACCTGCAGTTTTCCTCTGCCGAGCCGGACGGCAGGCGCCTTGCCGAAAGGCTCTCTGCCGTCTGGAATTGTAAGGAGCGAGGCGCTTTCGGGTACGAATTGGAGGCGTTGTCCCTTCTCATGGGGGTCATGTCCGTGCTGCTGGGAAGTCTGCCGGAAGAAGGCAGACAGCGAGACGAACAGATTATAGCGCAGAGGTCGATGGTGACGTTCATCGCGAAGCATTTTGCCGAGCCGCTGACGCTCGAAGAGATCGCGGAGAGCGCGCATCTCAGCAAAAGCGCCTGTATCCGGCATTTTCAGCGGTACGCGGGGCAGTCCCCCTTTGATTTTCTGATCTCCTACCGGCTGGAATTTGCGCGCGACCTGCTCTGCAGGACAGAAAAAACGGTGACGGAGATCGCGGCGCTCAGCGGGTTCAACAACCTCAGTTACTTCGGCAAACTGTTTCGGCGGCGTTTCGGGTGTTCGCCGAGCGCGTACCGCGGCGCGGCGAAGCAGCAGGGGGAGAAGGAGGGACAGTGAACTTTCGTGGCGAGCGGAAAAAGCGGTGATGGGGATTTCGATGAAAAAAACACCGAAGGCCGCCAAAAAAGCGACCTTCGATGTTTGGCGGAGCGGGTGGGATTCGAACCCACGAACCCGTGAGGGTTACCTGATTTCGAGTCAGGCCCGTTATGACCACTTCGATACCGCTCCATATAAAATTTTTCTTGCTTTTCAGAAAGGACAGAACAACAGGACAGAACACGCAAAAGAGCCACTCATTCGAACCCAATCAGGCTAGAAAAAACGGCACTTTTGGGTGGACGAAAATGACAAATTAATAAACCATTTCGAGTGCTGTTCTCTTTGATTTCCAGATACGGTGCGAAAACATTGTTCCCGGCGCAGTGTGAATCTCAAAAACGCCCAAAAAAATCTCAAAGACTTTCCGTATTATACCCCGATTTCAAGGAATTGTCAAGCGTTTTTTTGATAAAACGGTTGACATACGGCGGTGATAGAGGTAAAATAACAAGAGTAAAGTGGAGTTTTGTTGCAATGCTGGGCATTGCGTGGGAGATTCGATTGCTATAAGGAATGGGGGAAGCCGGATCAGGCAAGTGAAATGAGAAAGAACAGACCAATATTTGCCGCAGCTTTGTTTTTGTTGATGTTTACCGTCCTTCTTTCGACGGTTTCGTGTTCTCAGCCCGTGAATATCGAATCCGGCGCCACGGTCTCGCAGGAATACCCGCTGGAGATCAACGGCGTGACGATCCAGTCCAAGCCGCAGAAAGTCACTGTCCTCTCCGGGAACCTTGCGGACGTCGTTCTGGCGATCGGATACGAGACCAGTCTCTCGCAGGCGAGCACGGACTGCACCCAGCCGGATCTGCAGGTCCTGCCGAAGATCTCGGCGGAGGATACGGCTTCCATTATTTCCAACGGTTCCGATCTCGTCCTCGCGGAAACGATGGACGAGGCGGCGCAGGCGGTTCTGAAAGAAGCCGGAATCGACGTGCTCCTTCTGGACCACGCTTCGGACCGCGAGGATTTTGAGCGGCTCTATTCTCAGGTCGGCTCCGCGCTCAATGGCGGGTCCACCGGATACAATGCGGGGATCCGCGCGGCGCAGAAGATCTTCTCTTCGTTGGACGACCTCGCGCGGATCGCGCCGAACGGCAATACGGTCGTGACCGCCTGCTATCTTTTTGATTTGAACAATTCTCTCGCCGTGACGGGAGACGAACTGGGCAGCGTCCTGCTCTCTTACATGGGGCTGACCAACGTGTTCCAGGGGAGCACCGGCGGCACGTTTTTGGAGGATGATCTGCGGCTGGGCAACCCGACCATGATTTTCTGCACGGAAGAAGTGCGGAACACGCTGCTCTCCGATCCCAGGTACAGCGGTCTCGCGGCGGTGATCAGCGGGCGCGTTTATGCGGTGGATCCGCATTATATGACGTGGCAGGGGAAAACGGTCAACACCGGCACGCTTGAAATGATGGCGCTCGCGTATCCGGAGCTGACCTCCGCTGGGACGCCGGAGCCGACGGCCACGCCGGAGCCCACCGCGACGCCCGTTCCGACAGCCACACCGGAGCCCACCGCATCGCCCACGCCTCCTCCGCTGCCCGCTCCGGCACAGTATGAGGATCTTCAGCCCGGGACGGAAAGCGAAGAAGTCTACGAGATGCAGGAGCGCCTCACCATGCTGGGCTTCCTGACGGTCGAATATGACGGCCATTACGGGGAAATGACGCGGGACGCCGTCCGGGCATTCCAGGAAATGAACGGGCTGGAGGCCACCGGAGACGCGACGGCTGAGACGCTGGCGTGGATCTTCTCCGACTACGCCAAAGACGTGAACGGCATCGCAAAGGTCGAGCTTCCCGACGAATCCGACATCACGCCCGATGAGGAAGGCGAGCTTCCCGAGGACGGCGAAGATCCCGAAGGAGATTCTGGGGATGCAGGAGATTCGGGGGATTCCGGGGATTCTGGGGAGACAGAGGACGGCTCGTTCATCTAAAACGCAAAGTACAGAAACGGCGGCCCGTGCGAAAGCACGGGCCTTTTGCCGCGCTTTCGCGAAACATGGGATCAAAAGGGAAGCAGACGATGAAATTTCATGCACAAAAAATACGAAAAATGAAAAATTAGGTTCCGTGAATGTTGCGATTCGGAGAAATTTCAACTCGGTCCGATGAATTTACCGAAAAAGGTTGACATTTCTTCCTCTTTTCTTTATACTCGACTCATTGCGTTTGCATCTAAAACCAAATAAAATCGGCTGCTTGTCTCGGACGCTCATGCGCGCTGCGGGGCGGGCGCGTCGCCGCAGCCCTCTGCAGAGCGCATTTCTCTGCGGCTCGCGAAAAATCCTTTGCGGAAGCGGCGCGTAAAAACGCGGCCGGGGTGTGTGATTCACTAAGACCACGCAACTTTTCGGAGAGCCGCCGGGCTCTACCAAACCGCAAAGGGGATGCTTTCCATGTTAAAACCGATCATCACTTTGAAAGACATTGCAGTGACGTTGGGCGGAGAGCAGGTGTTGAAGAACTTCAATCTCACGATCGGAGACGGGGAGTTCGTCACGCTGCTCGGGCCATCCGGGTGCGGCAAAACCACGGTTTTGCGCACGATCGGAGGCTTTATCACGCCGGACAGCGGCGATGTCTTTTTCGGTGAGCAGAAGATCACCGACGTTCCGCCGCACAAGCGCGCCGTCAACACCATTTTCCAGAAGTACGCGCTTTTCCCGCACCTCAATGTGTATGAGAACATCGCGTTCGGGATGCGGATCAAAGGCAAAAAAGAGGAGGAGATCCGTCGCACGGTCAACGAGATGCTCCACATGGTGAATCTCGACGGGATGGCGCGGCGCGGTGTGGGTTCGCTTTCCGGCGGACAGCAGCAGCGCGTCGCCATTGCGCGGGCGCTCGCGAACGAACCGAAGGTCCTGCTTCTCGACGAGCCGCTCTCCGCGCTCGACCTCAAGCTGCGCAAGGATATGCAGAGCGAGCTCAAAAAGATCCAGCAGGCGGTGGGCATTACCTTTGTCTTCGTCACGCACGATCAGGAAGAAGCGCTCTCCATGAGCGATACGGTCGTCGTCATGGACAAGGGGCAGATCCAGCAGATCGGCACGCCGATCGACGTTTACAACGAGCCGAAAAATGCGTTTGTCGCGGATTTCATCGGGGAGAGCAACATCCTGGACGGCACGATGGTGGAAGACTACCTTGTCGAAGTGGCGGGCCAGCGGTTCAAATCGCTTGACAGCGGGTTTGGGACCATGGCGCCGGTCGATGTCGTCATTCGCCCGGAGGACATCGACATCGTGCCCACGGAGTCGAGCGCTGCGCACGTCGCCGGCGTCGTGACATCCGTGACGTTCAAGGGCGTGCATTACGAGATCATTGTCGATGTGGACGGCTTCAAGTGGATGATCCAGACGACGGACTCCGCGAAGGTCGGAGACAGGATCGGCCTCGCCTTAACGCCGGACGACATCCATGTCATGGCGAAATCCGTGTATTCCGGCACCTTTGGCGATTACAGCTCCTTCAGCGAAGAAATGGGGATGGCGCGGCTCTCCGCCGAAGAGGAGGAGGCCGCCGATGCGTAACAAACTGATCTGCGCGCCTTATACCGTGTGGATGACGCTCTTCATCATCGTACCGATGGGCCTTGTGGCGTTCTTTGCGTTCACGGACCGGAGCGGCGCGTTCACCCTGCACAACATTGCGCAGGTGGGGCAGTATTCCAATGTGTTCCTGCGGTCAATCTGGCTTGGCGCCATCGCGACCGCCGTGTCGCTGCTGCTGGGGTATCCGCTCGCGTATATCATTGCGAAGGCGAATCCGCGCCAGCAAAGCGTCCTCGTGATGCTCGTCATGCTCCCGATGTGGATGAATTTCCTTCTGCGCACTTATGCGTGGATGACTTTGCTCGAGGATAACGGCCTTCTGAACGCCCTCTTCACGGCGATTGGGCTGCCGCGCTTCCACATGATCAACACCGCCGGGGCGGTCGTCCTCGGCATGGTCTATAACTATATCCCGTATATGATCCTGCCGCTCTACTCTGTCCTCACGAAGATCGACCCGAGCGTCATTGAAGCCGCGCAGGATCTCGGCGCGGACAGCAGGAAGGTCTTTTTGAAGGTCGTTTTCCCGATGAGCATGCCCGGGGTGATCTCCGGCATCACGATGGTGTTCGTCCCGGCGGTCTCGACGTTCATCATTTCGAAAATGCTGGGCGGAGGCGGGAACCTTCTGATCGGCGACCTCATCGACATGCAGTTCCTCGGTTCGGCGTATAATCCGAACCTCGGTTCCGCGATCTCGCTCGTGCTGATGGTCATGATCCTCATCTGCATGGGGATCATGAACCAGTTTGACGACGGCGAAGAAGTGGGGGGAGGGATGCTGCTGTGAAGATCCTCTCCAAGATCTATACGACGCTGCTTTTCCTCTTCCTCTACGCGCCGATCCTCGTGCTCATCGTGTTTTCCTTCAACGACACGCAGACCTCCAGCCGCACGCAGTTCTCCGGCTTTACGCTGCGCTGGTACGAACGGCTCTTCGAAGACCGATACATTCTCGAGGCGCTTTTCAATACGCTGCTGATCGCGGTCGTTTCCGCCCTCTGCGCGACGGTCCTCGGCACGCTCGCGGCCGTTGGCATCAACCGCCTGAAAAAGCTGCCGCGCCGCGTGATGATGAACATCACGAATTTCCCGATGGTGAATCCGGAGATCGTGACGGGCGTCTCCATGATGCTGCTCTTCGTCGCGGCGACAAGTATGTTCGGCGGAAAGAATCTCGGTATGTGGACGCTCATCATCGCGCACATCACGTTCTGCCTGCCGTATGTGATCCTCTCGGTGCTGCCGAAGCTGCGCCAGATGAACCCGAACCTCTATGAAGCCGCGCAGGATCTCGGCTGCCCGCCCGTCCGCGCGTTCTTCAAGGTCGTCCTGCCGGAGATCATGCCCGGCGTGATCACCGGCATGATCATGGCGTTCACGCTCTCGATCGACGATTTTGTCATCAGCTATTTCACGAGCGGGACGACCCAGACGCTCCCGATCTACATTTACACCATGACGCGCCGCCGTATCTCCCCGGAGATCAACGCGCTTTCCACCGTGCTCTTTGTCTGCATCATGGCGCTTTTGATCGTCATCAACGTGCGCCAGTCCAAAGCGGAAAAGGAGCAGAACGAGAAGGGAGGTACGGAATGAGACGGATCCTGATCCTCGCGCTTTCCGCAGTTCTGCTTCTCATGGCGGCGGTCCCGGCTTTCGCGGAAGAAACGGAGGCCGGAGACTGGGACTTTTCCGCCGAATACCCGGACGCGGAACCGACGGGCGTCACGCTCAATGTGTACAACTGGGGCGAATACATCTCGAACGGCACGGAAGGTTCGCTCGACGTCAACCGGGAGTTCACCCGGCGCACCGGCATCGAGGTGAACTACACGACCTTCGACACGAATGAATCGCTCTATTCGAAGCTCGCCGGAGGCGGCGCCAGCTACGACGTCATCATCCCCTCGGATTACATGATCTCGAAGATGCTGCAGGAGGATATGCTCGCGGAGCTGGACTTCGCGAATATCCCGAACTTTCAGTACATCGACGAGAAGTTCCGGGACCCGAACTATGATCCCGGTTCCCGCCATTCGGTGCCGTACACCTGGGGGACGGTCGGCGTGTTTTACAACACGGACTACATCACAGAGACCCCGACGAGCTGGTCGATCCTCTGGGACGAGCGGTACAGCGGGAAGATCCTGATGTTCGACAATCCGCGCGACGCGTTTGCCATCGCGCAGTTTCGGCTTGGATTCTCGCTCAATACGGAGGATGCGGGCGAGTGGGAGCAGGCTGCGATGCTCCTGAAAGAGCAGAAGCCCCTCGTGCAGGGCTACTACATGGACCAGATCTTCGACAAGATGGAAAGCGGCGAAGCGTGGCTCGGGCCGTACTACTCCGGCGACGCGCGGACCCTTGTGGAGGAGACGGACAACATCGAGTTCTTTGTGCCCGAGGAAGGGACCAACTTTTTCGTGGACGCCATGTGTGTCCCGAAAAACGCGGAGCACAAAACCGAGGCGGAGCTTTACATCAACTATATGTGCGACCCGGAGATCGCCGGCGCCAACATGGATTTCGTCGGTTATGCGACGCCGGAGACCGCCGCAAAGGCGTATATCTCCGAGGAGCTGACCGAAAGCAAGATCTTTTATCCCGATGACGAACTCCTCGAGAAGACGGAGATCTTCGTCAATCTCCCGACGGAGACGGCCGAGCTGCTCGACACGCTCTGGGCGGAGGTCAAGATGGGAGGGCCGGGCGAATCCGCCGTGCTGGTCGCGATCATTCTCGGCTTTCTTGCGCTTTATATCGCCGTGATCGTCTGGAAAAAAAGAAAGGCCAAGCTCGAATCGATGTAAATTTTCTATTTTTTCTTGCTTTTTTCCCTCACTGGGCGTATAATGCTTTTCAGAAGGAAGAGCGGCTGCGAACGCGCCGTTCCGGAAACTTTTTTGAGGAAGAGAGGAAGAAAGCATGAAGATCCAAAATGTACATGACGCATCCTTCAACGCGTATGGGAAGGTCATCGAGGGACTGGACTGCTCGGACATCATCGCCGCCATGGGCGCGACGCCGTGCCCGGACCACGTCGTTTATGTGCCGGGCGACGATTCGCTGGAAAGCTGCGCGAGCGCGAAAGACGTCTCGTATTCCCTGTATGGGGGGATGCCGGTCCAGATCGGATACTGCAACGGCAATAACCACAAGCTGAACGGCCTGGAATATCACCGCGACAGCGAGATCAACATCGCCGTGACGGACCTGATCCTCCTGATCGGCAAGGAGCAGGACATCGTGGACGGGAAGTACGACACCTCGAAGGTCGAGGCGTTCCTCGTTCCCGCTGGGACCGTCATTGAGGTCTACGCCACCACGCTGCACTTTGCTCCGGTGAACGCCGCGCCCGGCGGGTTCAGATGCGTCGTTGCGCTTCCCAAGGGCACGAATACCCCGATCGAGAAGACGGCCCCCAAGACGAAAGAAGACGAGTTGCTTGCTGCGAGAAACAAGTGGCTCCTCATGCACCCGGACGTCGCAGGACCCGGGCAGCATGCCGGCCTGGTCGGAGAGAATATCACGATCGAATGACAGAAGGCTGAAGACGGCCGCCCCGGAGTTTTTCGGGGCGGCCAATTTTGTGTTGCGAAAAAAACAAAACCATGCTATAATACCGGTATGTCTTCTGCGTTCCGGGAGTCGGCGCCGTTTGGGGCGCGGGATCATTCTGTCTGAAAGGGGCGGACCCATGGAAAAGAAAAAAAAGATCCCATGGGGACTGCTCTACGTTTTTCTGACGGTCATCGTGCTCCTCGTTTTTGGGATCGTGAATCACGAGTTTCTCGGGATGTTTTCCGTCATCGCGGGGCTGACTTTTTCCTTTGTACTGATCGCCGTGCTCATCAACGGGGTCTATCTGTTGCTGGAGGGGGAGATCATTCGGCTCCTGCTGCGGTGTCAGGGAGAAAGGCTATCGGTCTGGCGGACGTTCAAGATCGGGCTGATTGGGATCTACTACTCCTATATCACCCCGAGCTCTACCGGCGGCCAGCCCGCGCAGGTGCTCTATCTCCTTCGGGACAAGGTCTCTGCGGGAAGCTCTGCGGCGGTGCTGTTCGTCAAGTTTTTCGCGTATCAGTTCTCTTTTGTGCTCTGCTCCTGCGCGGCGCTTTTCTGGCGCTGGAAGGAGCTGAACGCCGAGAACCCGGAGCTGATCCCGTTCATTGCGCTCGGGATCCTCATCAACGGCCTTTGGATCGTCGTGATCCCTCTGCTGTTTTGCGCGCCGGTGCTCCATAAACTCGCTTCGGGGCTGACGTGGCTCGTGAAAAAGTGCGCCTTCCTCAAAAAGAGAGCGTTTTTCATTGAAAAGATCCGCAGCTTCGAGGACGATTTCGCGGAGTATACGGCACGGTTTCGGAATAAATACCGCTATATCGCCGTCTCGATCCTGCTTTCGATTCCGCAGGTGCTCCTGCAGTTCAGCGTGCTGTACTTTGTTTTTCTCGCTTTTTCCGTGGAGATGCCGTATACCGAACTGCTCGGGATGCAGCTGCTCCTGCAGGTCTCCGTCTGTTTCGTGCCTCTGCCCGGCGCGTCGGGCGCGCAGGAGGTCGGCTTTTCCGCTTTTTTCGGCTCCTATTTCTCGGATCCCGGCGTGCTCTATACCGCGCTCCTTGTCTGGCGCTTTTTCACCTATTATATCATCGTGATCCTCGGGGCGGTCGTCGTGGTCTTCGATCAGCTCAGCCACAATCGGAAACAGAAAAAGAACGCGTGAAGCGTCTGCACCACTTCACACGGAGTCTTGACGGTCCCCGCTCATGCGAGAGCCGTCTTTTCTGTTCTCATGATAGAAAAATTCATATTTTGTACTCTTTACAACATGCTTTTGCCGGGGTATAATGAGGAAAACATATCATATTGAAACAGGGGAGAGCGGATATGCTTCGCATCGATCATTTTACGAAACGCTATGGAGAGAAGACCGCCGTGGACGATCTCTCGCTGCACGTCGCACCGGGGGAGCTCTGCGCGTTCATCGGGCACAACGGCGCGGGGAAGACCACGACGCTCAAGGCCTGCTGCGGACTGCTGCAGGCCGACGAGGGGACCATTACGGTCGGCGGTGTGTCGGTCCGGGACGACCCGCTCGCCGCAAAGCGCATGCTGGCGTATATCCCGGACAATCCCGATATTTATGAGTTCCTTTCCGGGTATGATTTTCTGAATTTCGTCGCGGATATCTACGGCATCCCGAAAGACGTCCGCGCGGAGCGGATCGGGCGGCTCGGCGATCAGCTCGAGATCACCGGCGCGCTGCCGAGTCTCATCTCGGAGTATTCCCATGGCATGAAGCAGAAGGTTGCCGTGCTCGCGGCGTTCCTGCACGAGCCGAAGCTCCTGCTCATGGACGAGCCGTTCGTCGGGCTGGACCCCGTCGCGAGCCACCAGCTCAAGCTCCTGATGACGGAGCACTGCGAGAAGGGCGGCGCGATCCTCTATTCCACCCATGTGCTCGAGGTCGCGGAAAAGCTCTGTGACCGCGTCGCGATCCTCCAGAACGGCAGACTCGTCGCGAACGGCACGATGGACGAGGTGAAGGGCGACTCCTCGCTGGAATCCGTGTTCCTCGGCCTTGCCGAGCAGAAGGAGGCGTGAGCCGTGGGCGCTCTTTTTCGTGTGCAGTGGAAGTCGTTCCTCCGGCGGTTTTCCCGGCCGGCAAGAAGCCAGAAGCCCGGGAGAAACAAAAAGCCGCGCTCGAAGGGCTTTGTCCTCGGGCTGTGGATCTTTCTCGCGCTCTGGTTGGAGCTCGTGATGTTCATCTTCTGGTTCGCCATGTTCCCACTCCTTGAGATGGGGTATGACTGGCTGTTCTTTTCCCTTGCGGGCCTCGCGGCGCTCGCGCTCGCCGTCATTGGCAGCGCGTTTTTGACGCAGGCCACGCTCTACGACGCGAAGGACAACGAGCTCCTTCTCGCGATGCCGATCCCCCCGTGGCGGATCCTGCTCGTCCGGATGCTGACGCTCCTGCTCTACACGCTGATGTTCGTCGCAGGGATCCTGCTGCCGGCCTGCGTCGTCTCCGTGATCCTCACCGGGTTCCGGTTCTGGCAGCCTGCGGTCTGGCTGCTCCTGATCCTTGCGCTGACGCTTTTTGCTCAGGCGCTCTGCTGCGTGCTCGGGTGGTTCCTCCGTCAGCTTTTACTGCGGCTCAAGAACAAAGCCGTCGCGTCGCTCTTCGGGATGGTGCTGTTCTTCGTCGTCTACTTTGCGGCCTACAACGGCATGATGCAGGGGATCGCGGACATCGGGGCGCACGCGGAGGACCTTTCCGCGGCGCTCGGCAGTTTTGCGCCGGCCGTCGTGATCGGCCGGGCGTTCTGCGGAGATATTCTCTGCATTTTGGCTGTCCTTCTTGTCTCCTGTGCGCTTTTTGCTGCGGTGGTCTGGTTCCTCGCGAAGACGTTTTTCGCGTCCTTGGAGCCGAAGCGCAGGGCGGCTGCGGCGAAGCCCGAAAAGCGGGACGAGCGCGAGCGCTCCGCCGTGAACGCGCTCGCGCGCCGGGAGCGGCAGCGCTTTCTGCGCAGTCCTTCGTATCTGACGAACCTCGGCTTCGGGCTGGTCCTGCTGCCCGCGGTGCCCATCGCCGCGCTGATCTTTCGCGGCAACATCCTCGGCGTGCTCGAACAGCCGGAGGTCGCGGCGATCCTTTCGCCGTATGTCGCGCCGATCTGCGCTGTACTGCTCGGCTTCATCCTCTGCACGACCCCGCTCACGGCGCCGTCCGTTTCGCTCGAAGGGAAGACGCTCTGGCTGCTGCGTTCTCTGCCCGTCTCCGGTCGGGACGTGATCCGTGGGAAAATGCGGTTTCATTTCCGCTTCACCGCACCGCTCGCTGCGTTGAGCGCTTTGGCGCTCGCCCTGATCCTTGGCTGCGGTCCGATTAATGCGCTGCTGCTCGCGGTCTTCGCGGTTAGCCTCTGCGCGGTGATCGGCTACTTTGGGATGGCGTTCGGCCTGCGCTTCGCGCGGTTCGACTGGACGAATGAATCGTGGCCGTGCAAGCAGTCCGGCGGGGTGACGGCTTCGATCCTCGGCGGGTACGCGCTGCTGATCCTCCTCGTCGGCGTGTTCTTCCTCCTGACGCTCGCGCTCTCTCTGCCCGCCGCCGTCTCGCTCGCGGTCTGCGACGTGCTGCTGCTCCTGCTCGCCTTTTTCGGGTACCGTCTCGTGTACGGCTGGGGCGTCGGGGTCTTCGAATCGTTTTGAGTATATCACTTCTGTGCGGAAACAGAAAACGCGTCTCTCCCGAGCGAAATCCGGGAAAGACGCGTTCTTTTCTTTCGGAAAGATCGTTTTTATGAGGCGGTGCTGACCGTCGCGGAATACTCGTCGGAATATCCGTATGCGAGCTGGAGGGTGTGGTCCGGCACGGAGAGCGTCCAGCCTGTGACTTCCAGGAACAGCTTATCGAAGCGGTCGTCCGTGCTCCATTCCTCCACGGCCTGCGCGTAATCGCCGAGACCGAGTGTGTAGGGCGCGTCGCAGCCCGTATACTGCCGCATGTCGTCGCTCATTCCGAAATAGCCGAGGCCCGCGCCTCCGGTGACGCTGTGTTCAAAGGTCGGATCAAAATGATAGACGTTCCCGTCGATCTGGGCGGCGACCCAATAATGCGTGCCCTCGTCCGTCATGCAGCTTGCGATCCGGGCGTCGATCCCGAGCTGTGTGAACGCGCAGTGGAGGACGCCGGCAAATTCTCTGGAGGAACCGACGTGCTCCGTCATCGCGCGGTACAGGGAGTTCGCAGCGCTGTCCTCATAATCCATTCCGGAAGAGACGGTCCGGTACAGGGAGAGGGCGATCTCGAGAGCGTTCATGTTTTGGGAGAGAGAGCTTTCAACAAGGTCTTTTAAGGCCGCCTCCACACGCAGCGGATCGAATCCTTCATCGTAGAAAATAGAGGCCGTCTCCCCGTTGTACTGGATATCCGCGACCGCGCCGTACAGCGAGTCTTCAAAAACAGCGACGGCCCTTTGCGCGTTTTCCCAACTGGAGAGAGAGACGGATTCCTGCTTTTTCAGCACGCCGTCTACGAGCGCCTCGTAGTCCGACACGCCCTTTCCGAGATATTCCCATGCGTCTCTGGAAAGCCGGTGGCGGTCCACGGTAAAGACGATCGGCTGCGGTGTGGGATCGGCGTTCGCCTCCTCCGGGCCGTCTGCGCTGTCGGGAGGCGCCGGCACATCCTGGGACCAGGAATCCATTTCCGCTGCGGACTCTTCCTCACGCGGATCGGGAGCGCATCCGGAGAACAGACTCACAAGGAGCAGCAGGAAAAGCGCCGCCGCGATCTTTTTTCTCATTGGGCGCCCTTCTTTCGCATTCTGCTCAGGAGGCGGTAATCGGAACCGACAAACTCGAGCGGATCAAAATACCCGAGAAGGCGGGACAGAAAACGCTTTGCGTACCGGTCCCCGATCTCTTCCTCCGTGAGATTCGTGCTGATGATCGTCGGGAGACGGCG
Source organism: uncultured Clostridia bacterium (assembly GCA_947631835.1). Taxonomy (GTDB): domain Bacteria; phylum Bacillota; class Clostridia; order Oscillospirales; family Acutalibacteraceae; genus Hominenteromicrobium. Next base: position 13,963 of record CANRMW010000037.1, read on the forward strand.
CATCAGGCGGGTGTCTACGATATTGTGGAACATCGTGGCGGTATAGGACGATCTCGGTTCCATGCCCAGATCGTCGATGACGAGCAGGTCCGCCGAGCAGAGAAGGGAAAAAGTGTCCCCCTCGTCCTCGTTCGCTTCCTGGAACCTCTCCCGTTCCAGCGCGGAAGCAAACGAATTGGCGGTGCCGTACACCGCGCCGAACCCCTTTTCGATCACCTTGGACGCCACAGCGAGCGAAAGGTGTGTTTTCCCGAGCCCAGTCCCGCCTTTGAGAAGCAGACTTCCGGAATCTCTGGAAAAGGTATCGGCATAGCGGCGCATATAGGCGAGGATCTTCTCCATTTGCGCACGCGGACTGCGTTTGTAATTCAGCTCGCGCGCAGGCTCGTCCGAATAGATCTGCGTGGAAAACGTTTCAAAGGACGAAAGCGTGAGAGGGGAAACGCGGTTGAGGTTCTCGAACGCCATCCGCTTGAGCAGGGCCTCGTGGCAGGCGCAGATCTTCCCGTCCACATAGCCGGTATCCGCGCAGAGCGGGCAGGTATAATGCGGCTCGATGTCTTCGCGCGTCATGCCGTTGTTTTCGAGAAGCGAGGCGAACTGCGCCTGAAGCGAGAGATTCTCCTCCTTGAGCTGAAGCAGCCGCT
>CANRMW010000038.1 GCA_947631835.1 uncultured Clostridia bacterium
GCCGACGCCTGCGGCGCGTACCTCATGGTGGATATGGCGCACATCGCGGGGCTTGTCGCCGGCGGGCAGCACCAGAATCCGGTCCCGTATGCGGACATCGTGACGACGACGACACATAAGACGCTGCGCGGGCCGCGCGGGGGCATGATCCTGTGCAGGGAGGAGTACGCGAAGCAGATCGACAAGGCGGTCTTCCCCGGCACGCAGGGCGGCCCGCTGATGCACATCATCGCGGCGAAGGCCGTTTGCCTCGGGGAGGCGCTGCGGCCGGAGTTCAAGACTTATGCGGAGCAGACCGTAAAGAATGCGAAAGCGCTCGCCAACGGGCTGACGAAGCGCGGGATGAAGCTCGTTTCCGGCGGCACGGACAACCACCTGATGCTGCTCGACCTCTCGGAAGGGGAGCTGACCGGCAAGGAGCTGGAGCGCCGCCTCGACGAAGTCTATATCACCGCGAACAAGAACACCATCCCGAACGAAAAACGCAGTCCGTTCGTCACCTCCGGCGTCCGGCTCGGCACGCCCGCCGTGACGACGCGCGGCCTGAAAGAACCGGATATGGACGTGATCGCGGAGTGCATCCACCTTTGCGCTTCGAACTTTGAAAACAGCGCCGATGCGATCCGGGAAAAGGTCACCGCGCTGCTCAGCGCTTACCCGCTTTACGCTTAAGAGCGGCCGGTTTTTCTTCCTGTATTTGCTCCCGTGTCCCGGTCTTCGGGAGTATGGGGGGAATTTCTGGGAATACTGGGGACGTGCGGCTTTTCCGGGTACGCTGCGGAAAGACGCCGGATCATTAGCTTTTGGAGGTCATCCATGGAACCGTCTGTTTTGGGAACGCTTTCCTACGGGATGTATGCCATCGGAACGAAATACCGCGGCGTGCCGAACGCGTGCATCGCCACGGCGGTGATGCAGATCGCGAGCGGGGAGCCGAAGAAGCTGCTCCTCGCGCTGACGGAGGACACGCACAGCGTTGCGGGCGTGCGGGAAAACGGGCTGTTTACCGTGTCCGTCCTCTCGACGGATACGCCCGCGAGCGTGATCGGCGCGCTGGGTCTTGTGAGCGGCAGGAACACCGATAAGCTGCGGAATATTCGGCATAAGGTGCTCCTCGAGGGCGTTCCCGTCATTAAGGAGAACACCTGCTGCTGGTTCCTCTGCAAGGTGACGGATGTGCTGGACGCGGGCAACGAGGTGATCTTCGTCGCGGAGATCATCGCGGGGAGCGACAAGGCGGTGGGGACGCCGATGTCCTATTTCTATTACCGCGAGCACATGCACGGCCTCTCTCCGGAAGGCTCGCCGACGTATCTCCCGCCGAAGGCGACGTTCGACGAGACCGGGGGAGAGAGCTTTGTCTGCCCCGTGTGCGGATATGTATATAAGGATCCGAATTTCAGCTTCGATGAACTCAGCGATTCCTGGACCTGCCCGGTGTGCAAGTGCCGGAAATCGGCGTTTATGCGACAGACAAAATAAAAGCCGCCGCTTTCGCGGCAGCTTTCGCTCACGGATCGTTCCGCATGCTCGTGCTGGGAAGATCGCCGAGGTTGTTGGAGACCACGCCGTCCGGAAGGCTGCGGAGGTATTCGCTGCCGTTTCGGCTGGCGATGGCGACGCCCCGGATGCCGCCCTGCTTGGCGAGCGCGACGCCCTCCGCCTTGGAGAGGACGGAGCCGTCCGAGAGCTGGTAGCCGGTGATCTTGCCGTTTGTGCGGATGAGCTTCTGGATGTTCTTCGCGTCCTTGTTCGGGACGGGGTTCATGATGTTGATATTCGCGGGAAGATTCCCGATCCTTTCTGCCATATCGTTTCGTTCCTTTCGGTGGGATTTCTTTCTGTATTGTCCCTCGGGGAGCGCGAAATATGCGGATGACCTATGGAAACCACTGCGCGCGAGCGCAGTACGATCATAAGGGAGGTATCGTTTTGACGGAAAATGAAAAGAAGGCGCTCCGGATCGCGGCGCAGCATGTGCGGCTCGGGATCATCGAGGGCGTGTACCACGCGAAGTCCGGCCATCCGGGCGGTTCGCTGTCCGCAGCGGATATTTTCACATATCTGTATTTCAGGGAATTGCGGATCGATCCGAAATGTCCGAAGGATCCGGAGAGAGACCGCTTTGTCCTCTCCAAGGGCCACTGTGCGCCCGGCCTCTACGCGGTGCTCGCCGAGCGCGGGTATTTCCCGAAGGAGGAGCTGCAAAAGCTCCGCCACATCGGCGCGATGCTGCAGGGCCACCCGGATATGAAGGGCACGCCCGGCGTGGACATGAGCTCCGGTTCGCTCGGACAGGGCGTTTCCGCCGCGGTCGGCATGGCGCTCGCCGGGAAGATCGACGGGAAGGATTACCGCGTGTACGCGCTTCTCGGAGACGGAGAGATCGAGGAAGGGCAGGTCTGGGAGGCTTCCATGTTTGCAGCGCACAAGAAGCTGGACAACCTCTGCCTCATCGTGGATTTCAACGGCCTGCAGATCGACGGCCCGGTCAGCGAGGTCGCGGGGCCGGAGCCGATCGACAGGAAGTTTGAAGCATTCGGCTTTGACGTGCAGACCGTGGACGGGCATGATTTCGACGCGCTGGAAGCCGCGTTCGCCCACGCGAAGACGGTGAAGGGCAAGCCGAGCCTGATCCTCGCGAAGACGGTGAAAGGCAAGGGCGTTTCGTACATGGAGAATCAGGTCTCCTGGCACGGTACCGCGCCGAACGCGGAGCAGTATGCCGCCGCCGTGAAGGAGCTTACCGAAAAACTGAATGAAATGGAGGCGGGCTGAGATGGCTGAAATCATCAAGAAAGCGACGAGAGAGAGCTTCGGCGAAGCGGTCACGGAGCTGGCGGCCGAGAACCCGGATATCGTCGTCCTGGACGCGGACCTTGCCGCCGCGACGAAGACCGGCATTTTCAAGAAGGCATACCCGGACCGCTTCTTTGACTGCGGCATCGCGGAGTGCAATATGATCGGCGTTGCGGCGGGCCTGGCGACGTGCGGGAAGATCCCGTTCGCGGCGTCGTTTGCGATGTTCTCCGCCGGGCGCGCGTTTGAACAGGTGCGCAATTCCGTGGGATACCCGCATCTGAACGTGAAGATCGTCGGCTCGCACGCGGGCATCTCCGTGGGCGAGGACGGCGCGACGCACCAGTGCTGCGAGGACATCGCGCTGATGCGCACGATCCCGGGCATGGTGATCCTGAACCCCTGCGACCACTACGAGATGAAGGCCGCCGTCCGCGCCGCCGCGGAGTACAAGGGGCCGTGCTACATCCGGCTCGGCCGTCTTGCGGTGGAAAGCGTCAACCATAACGACGACTACCGGTTCGAGCTTGGGCGGGGCATCACGCTGCGTGAGGGAAAGGACGTCACCGTCGTCGCGACGGGGCTCATGGTGCAGGAGGCGGTCAAGGCCGCGGACGCGCTCGCGGCGGAAGGCGTTTCCGCCGAGGTGCTGGACATCCACACGATCAAGCCGCTGGATGAGGACCTCATCCTGAAGAGCGCGGAAAAGACCGGCCGCGTCGTCACCGTGGAGGAGCACAACATCGTGGGCGGGCTTGGAGAAGCGGTCTGCGCGCTGCTCTCCGAAAAGCATCCGACGCCGGTCACGCGCATCGGCGTGCGGGACGTGTTCGGGCATTCCGGCCCGTCGGTCGATCTTCTGAAGGAGTTCGGTCTTTCGGCGGAGCACATCGCCGAAGTCGTCCGGGAGAAGCTCGGGAAATAACGAAAAAACACAGGGACCTGCTCCAAAACGGGGCAGGTCCCTTTTCTGTGCCGAGATTTGTTTTATGCGGTCTCTGATGCGTCGCGCGTGATGTTGTTGAGCCATTTTTTCTTGCGGTAGCGCGCATAGACAACGGGGAATTTCGAGAACTCGTCAAGGCTGAGGAAGACGAACACCCAGATCGGCGGGAGCTTCACGAGGAACGCGAGGATAAAGCCGATCGGCACGAAGATGGCCCACATCCAGACGAAATCGCAGATAAAGCCGAATTTGGAATCGCCGCCCGCGCGGAACACGCCGCAGATAAAGAAGGTGTTGAGCGGCGGGCCGATCACATAGACCGCGCCGATCCAGATCATGATGCTGAGGTACCACTGCGCGGTCTCCGTCAGCTCGATCATGTTGTTGATAAAGAGCGGGCAGAGCAGCACGATGACGCTGCCGATCAGGGAGGAGAAGAGCGTCAGCCAGGCGAGACGCGTCGCGTCGCGCTCCGCTTTTTCCATCTGCCCCGCGCCGATGGATTTCCCGAGAATGATTGCCGCGCCGTTCGCAACGCCGAATCCGAAGACGGTCGCGAGGTTGCGGATCGTGGAGACGACAGAATTTGCGGCGACGAGGTCTTCGCCGAGGTGTCCCATGATGACGGAATACATCGAGTATGCGAGCCCCCAGACGAAGTCGTTGCCGATGGCCGGAAGCGCGAGGCGCACGAAATCCTTCATCAGGACGGTGCTGTGCAGCGTGAGCAGGCGCGGGCGCAGCCGGAGCTTTTTGTAGCGCTCTCCCGCGAGGATGCACAGTCCAAATTCGATGAACCGCGCGATGACGGTCGCGAGGGCGATCCCCTGGATGCCCATCGGGGGAATGCCGGGGATCCAGCCAAAGACGAACGCGGCGTTCAGCACGACGTTGAGGACGAGCGCCGTGGAGTTGATAAGCGTGCTGGTTTTCACCTGCTCAACGCTCTTCATCGCCGCGAGATACGGCTGAGAGAGCGCGAGGAAGAGGTAGGAGAAGCTGACGACCTGCAGGTATTCCGCGCCGGCGGCGATCATATCGGCGTCGTTCGTATAGATGAGCATCAAAAGCTCCGGGACGAAAAACGCGGCCGCAAAAAACAGGAAACCGACGCCGAGCGAGAATTTGAGGCCGATCGCGAGGACCTTTTCGATGGAGCCGAGGTCGCCCTTGCCCCAATACTGCGCGACGAGCATCGTGATGCCCGCGCCGATGCCGAAATAGACCATGTTGAGGATCATCATGATCTGGCCCGCGAGAGAACCGGCCGCGAGCGCCGTCTGGTCCACATAGCCGAGCATCAGCGTGTCCGCTACGCCGACGGCAGAAGAGATTAGATTCTGCAGGGCGATGGGGATCACGATGGAGAAGAACTGCCTGTAAAACGTCTTTCTGTCTTCTGTCATACTTTTCCTCCGAAAACACGGCGGCAGGGCGCAAAGCGGGAAAGGCCCGCGCGCTTCCGGTTTTGAATTTATTTTTGATGCACGTCGAGCTGCGGGAAGGGGATCTCCACGCCGTTTGCGTCGAACGTTTTTTTGACGTTTTCATTGAGATCGTAGTAGACGTCCCAGTAGTTTTCCGGCCGGACCCAGACGCGCAGGACAAATTCGAGCGCGCTGTCTCCGTATTTCTGCAGCCGCGCCTGCGCGGGCGGATCTTTGAGGACGGCTTCGTGGTTTTCCGCGACGTCGAGCAGCAGAGCCTTGACCTTTTCTAGGTCGGAACGGTAGGAGACGGAAAAGAAGAGATCGATTCGGCGCGTCGTCTCGGCGCTGTAATCGGTGATCTCGGTATTCGTCAGGATGCCGTTCGGGACCGTGACGCGCTTGTTGTCCGGCGTGACGATGACGGTGTAAAGAACGCTGACCGCTTTCACGGTTCCGGCGACCTGCGAGGTCTCGATGTAATCCCCGACGCGGAAGGGGTGAAAGAGGAGGATCATCACGCCGCCGGCGAGGTTCGTCACCGCGCCCTGGAACGCGAGCGCGACGGCCACGCCACCAGAGGTGAACAGCGCGAGGAAGGACGCGGTCTCCACGCCGAGAATCCCCAGCGCGATGAGAAAGAGCCCGATGTAAAGAAGCACTTTCGCGATGCTCGCTGTGAACGAGGCGAGCCCGGGATCGAGCCGCGCGTACAGTTTGGAACGCGTAAAGCGCCTTGCGAGGAGGCGCACCAGCCGGAAGCCGAAAAAGAGGATGACTACGGCGCCCGCGATGCGCAGGATCAGATACCCGGCTTCCTGCGTGAGCGTCCGGAAAAACTCTTCCCATGTTTCCCAATCCAGCATACGGTTCTCCTTTCCGCGCGCGTGCGCTTTGGATCACTTGCCGATCCGTTCCGTGTCGAGGATGACGGTGACCGGCCCGTCGTTCTGCACGTTGACGTGCATGTGGGCCGCAAACTCCCCGGTGATGACCTTGCCGACGGGCTGCTTTCGCATTTGCCCGATGAAATAGTCATAGAGACGCTTCGCGTCGTCGGGCGGCGCGGAGCGCCCGAAATCCGGGCGGCGGCCGTGCTTCATATCGGCGCTGAGCGTGATGTTGGAGACGACGAGCACGTCGCCGCAAAGATCGGTCAGGGACCGGTTCATCTTGCCGTTTTCATCCTTGAAGATGCGCAGCTCCGCGATCTTCCGGGCGAGAAAATCCGCCTGTTCCTCCGTGTCCCCCCGCATGGCGCAGAGAAAGACGGTGACGCCGGCGCCGGCGCTTCGCGTTTCTTCGCCGTTGATCGTGATCTCCACACCGTTCATGCGTTGAACGACTGCCCGCATAGTTTTCCTCCAGACTGCAAAGTTCGCCGGATCCGCCGGCAAACCGTTTTCGGATAACCGCCCCGCGCCCTTGCCCGGCGAAGCCGAGAGGCTTTCGGCGCGGCGAAACGGCGGCACATAGCAAGATTGCCGCAAGCAAAACCGCTTGCGGCAATCTGGTGCAGGTAACAGGACTTGAACCTGCATGAACTTGCATTCATATGGACCTGAACCATACGCGTCTGCCAATTCCGCCATACCTGCACGTTCCGTCAACCGTTTCCGTTTGACGCTCCACTATTATAGCACCTGAAAGGAGGTTTGTCAACAGAAAAATTAAAAAGTTTGACGTTTTCCCGGGAACGGATTGCATTCTTCCCGGTTCTGTGGTATTCTAAAGAAAATCGCGAAAGGTCGGTGGAAAGTATGGCAGTCGGAACGGATGCGGAGAGACTTGCAGAGGCGAAGAATCTGCTGAGATCGCTTGCAAACGGGGAACATCCCTTTGAACATACAAGGCTCTCGGAGAACGACGTCACGAACGATGTCCGGGTGGTGCGCGGTTTGTTTTCCGTGCTGGAGCTTCTCGAGCGGGAGGAGAGGCTTCCCGGCGCAGACGCCCCGAAGCGGAAGACGGCGCCCGCGGATTTCTTCCTGACGGAGGAGCGCGAAGCGTTTGATTTCTCTTCCGACCCGCTTCCCGTCACGAAGGTGACGGAGCGGATCAACGGAACGGTGCGGGATGCTTCCAGAAGAAAGCTCCAGTACAAAGAAGTGACGGGCTGGCTGGTCGAAAAGGGGCTGATGGAGATCGTCACGCTGGAAACGGGATGGAAGCGCGTGCCCACCGAGGCGGGAAGAGCGCTCGGGATCCGTGTCGAGCACCGGCGCGCGATCGACCGGGAGTACGACGTTGTCCTGTACACGGAAGAAATGCAGCATTTTCTGCTGGACCATATCGATGAGATCGCCCTCTTTGCGGCGGAGAGAAGAAAGAGAAAAAAGGACGAAAAGAAACGGGAGGCGGCAAAACCCGCAGAACCTTTCAGCGACCTTTTGGATGAATAAAAAAATGCGGACCCGGAAAACGTTTGGGAAAGGTTTTCCGGGTCCGTGCTCTGTTTTGCGGTTTACAGCGCGGCGTCGAGGCGCTCCTTGATGGCGAGAAGGAACTCTTCGCTGTCCGCGCGGCGGACGTTCGGCAAGGTGGACATCCCGGCGAGGTCGCCGGTCATGACGCCGTCCTCCACGGTCCGGATCGTCGCTTTTTCCAGCGTTTCGGCAAAGCGGACGAGATCGGGGAGACTGTCCAGCTCGCCGCGCTTTTTCAGCGCGCCCGTCCACGCGAGGATCGTCGCGATGGGGTTCGTGGAGGTCTTTTCCCCTTTCAGGTATTTGTAATAGTGCCGCTGGACCGTGCCGTGCGCGGCCTCGTACTCATAGACGCCCTCGGGGGAAACGAGCACGGAGGTCATCATGGAGAGGCTGCCGTAGGCGGTCGAGACCATGTCGCTCATGACGTCGCCGTCATAGTTCTTGCAGGCCCATATAAAGCCGCCCTCGCTGCGCATCACGCGCGCCACAGCGTCGTCGATCAGCGTGTAGAAATACTCGATGCCGGCCGCTTCGAATTTTTCCCTGTACTCCGTGTCGAAGATGTCTTGGAAAATATCCTTGAAGCGGTGATCGTATATTTTAGAGATGGTGTCCTTTGTCGCGAACCAGAGATCCTGATGGGTGTCGAGCGCGTAATTGAAGCAGGAGCGGGCGAAATCCGTGATGCTCGCGTCCACGTTGTGGATGCCCTGCACGATGCCCGGCGCGTCAAACTCGTGGATCGTCCGGCGCTCCTCGGTGCCGTCCGCCTTTGTGACGACGAGCTCCGCCTTCGCGCCGGCGGGGACACGCATCTCGGTGTTCATGTAAACGTCGCCGTAGGCGTGACGCGCGATGGTGATCGGCTTTGTCCATGCCGGGACGAACGGCGTGATCCCCTTCACGAGGATCGGCGCGCGGAAGACCGTCCCGCCGATCTTCGCGCGGATCGTCCCGTTCGGGGATTTCCACATCTCTTTCAGGTGGTATTCCTCAACGCGCGCGGCATTCGGCGTGATCGTCGCGCATTTGACGGCGACGCCGTATTTTTTCGCCGCCAGAGCGGAATCGACCGTGACCTGATCGTCCGTTTTGTCGCGGTTCTCCAGGCCGAGGTCATAGTATTCCGTCTTCAAATCGATGTAGGAAAGAAGGAGCGTGTCCTTGATCATGCGCCAGAGGACGCGCGTCATTTCGTCGCCGTCCATCTCGACGAGCGGCGTCGTCATTTGAATCTTTTTCAAACAGCTCATGCGCTTCACCTTTTATGCCTTTCCCGAAGTTTTCTTCGTGTAGTTGAGAAGTCCGCCTTCGACGACCACGGCGCGTTCCCGGTCCGTCATGACGGGAAGGACCTCGATATCAAAGCCCTTCGTCTCGTCGCGCAGCAGGACGGGCAGCTTTTCCGCAATGGCCCTGCGGATGTTCGGGAGCGTGAGCGTATCCATCTGGTCGATGCGGTCGTAGTCCGCCTCATCCTTGAACTGCAGCGCGAGGATGCCCGCGTTTGCGAGATTGGCGCAGTGGATGCGCGCATAGGATTTGGCGACGACGGCTTTCACGCCGAGGTAGAGCGGAACGAGCGCGGCGTGCTCCCGGGAAGAGCCCTGTCCGTAATTCGAGCCGCCGATCACGATGCCGCCGCCCTCTTTCCGGCAGCGCTCCGGGAACGTCTGGTCGCAGACGGCGAAGCAGAAGTTCGAGAGGTAGGGGATGTTGGAGCGGTAGGGGAGGATCTTTGCGCCGGCGGGCATGATGTGGTCGGTGGTGATGTTGTCTCCCACCTTGAGGATCGCTTTCGCGGAGATGTCCTCGGGCAGCGGGGCGGAGGTGGGGAAGGGCTTGATGTTCGGGCCGCGGAGCACCTCCACGGAGCCGGCTTCCTCATCGGGCGCGGGGGCGACGATCATGTTGTCGTTCACGGCGAAGACAGCGGGAATGTCGATCTTTTCGAACGCACCGAGCGTTCTCGGATCGGTAAAGACGCCGGCGAGCGCGGAGGCCGCCGCCGTTTCCGGGCTGACCAGATAGACCTGGCCGTCCGCCGTGCCGCTGCGCCCTTCAAAGTTCCGGTTGAATGTCCTTAGGGAAACGCCGCCGGAGTTCGGAGACTGGCCCATGCCGATGCACGGGCCGCAGGCGCACTCCAAAATGCGCGCGCCGCTCGCGATGAGATCGGCGAGCGCGCCGTTTTCGGCGAGCATCGTGCAGACCTGCTTCGAGCCGGGCGCGATGACCAAGCTGACGGACGGGTGCACCGTTTTGCCCTTGAGGATCGAAGCGACGCGCATGAGATCGAGGTAGGAAGAATTTGTGCAGGAGCCGATGCAGACCTGATCGACTTTTTTACCCGCAAGCTCGGCGATGGGGCGCACGTTGTCCGGGCTGTGCGGGCACGCGGCGAGCGGCTCGACGGCGGAGAGATCGAGCGTCATCTCCTCGTCGTAGACCGCGTCGGGATCGGCGCAAAGGGGCGTCCAATCCGCCTCGCGGCCCTGCGCGCGGAGAAACGCGCGGGTGATCTCGTCGGACGGGAAGACGGAGGTGGTCGCGCCGAGCTCCGTGCCCATGTTCGTGATGGTGGCGCGTTCCGGGACGGTCAGCGTCCCGACGCCGGGCCCGGTGTATTCGAGGATGCGGCCCACGCCGCCTTTGACGCTCAGGCGGCGCAGCAGCTCGAGAATAACGTCCTTTGCGGAGACCCAGGGGGAAAGCGCGCCGACGAGCTCGACTTTCAATACTTTGGGGACGGTGATGTGGTATTCGCCGCCGCCCATGGCGACCGCGACGTCGAGGCCCCCCGCGCCGAAAGCGAGCATCCCGATGCCGCCGCCGGTCGGCGTGTGGCTGTCGGAGCCGATGAGCGTCTTGCCGGGGATGCCGAAGCGCTCCAAATGGACCTGATGGCAGATGCCGTTGCCCGGCCGCGAGAACCAGATACCGTGCTTTTTTGCGACGCTCTGGATGTACCGGTGGTCGTCCGCGTTTTCAAAACCGGTCTGCAGGGTGTTGTGGTCGATGTATGCGACGGATCGCTCCGTTTTGACGCGCGGCACGCCCATGGCTTCAAATTCCAGATACGCCATCGTTCCGGTCGCGTCCTGTGTAAGCGTCTGGTCGATCCGAAGTCCAATGTCCTCTCCGATGCGGATTTCTCCGCTTTTCAGGTGTTTTTCGAGAATCTTCCGGGTCAGGGTCCAGCCCATAAAACCGCTCCTTTCGGTTTGCGTATTTTTGCAGGATTCAAGTTTTATTCTATCAAAAAATCCTTCCGCTGTAAATAAGGAAAAAGGATTTTTCCCATTTTCCCCAAAGACGGAGGGGGAATTTCTATTTTTCCTTGCAGTTTTTCAAACAAAGTGATATACTGGTAAATGTAAAAGTTTGCCCTTCTGTTTCCGTATGTTTCTGACCTTTCTGCGGAGAATAACAGCATCTTTGAAAAAGGAGCCGTTCCGCATGAAAGAAAACAGGAAGATCGCGTATTCCGTGAGCGCAGAAGAATACGGGGACGCCGCGTCCTCGGGGCAGGAGGAGCAGGACCGCAGCATCCGGGAGACCGGGAGCGTTCTGACGCATGGGAAGAAGCACACGGTCCAATGCCTGACGATCATCGGGCAGATCGAAGGACATTATATCGCACCCTCGCAGAACAAAACGACGAAGTACGAGCATGTGATCCCGCAGATCGTCGCCGTGGAGGAGGATCCTTCCATCGACGGGCTGCTGATGATCCTCAACACGGTCGGCGGGGATGTGGAGGCCGGGCTCGCGCTCGCGGAGCTCGTCGCCGGTATGTCGAAGCCCACAGTCTCGCTGGTGCTCGGCGGCGGGCATTCCATCGGCGTGCCGCTCGCGGTGGCGGCGAAGAGATCGTTCATCGCGCCTTCCGCCTCCATGACGATCCATCCCGTCCGGATGAACGGCCTGATCCTCGGCGTTCCGCAGACGTTGGAATACTTTCGCAGGATGCAGGACCGCATCACGAATTTCGTCACGGCGAACTCCGCCATTTCCCACAGCCGTTTCATGCAGCTCGCCATGAACACACAGGAACTCGTAATGGACGTCGGCACGGTGCTCGACGGGGACGAGGCGGTGGCCGAGGGGCTGATCGACGCGCTGGGCAGTCTGCACGACGCGATGGCGTGCCTCGACAAGATGATCGACGCGGAAAAGAAAAAGGCCGCCGGGAAGACGGCAAGGCCGAAGAAAAAGTGAGCGGAAGCGGCGCTTTGCCGCTTTTCGGGACGCCGGCCGGACGGCGCGGCGGTCCCCTACATAAAACCGTCACGGGCGGCGCTGCGGCCCCGTCCGACGAAAGGGGTACATATCCATGTCCATTTGGGAAGCGATCATTCAGGGTATCGTGCAGGGCGCGACGGAGTTTCTCCCCGTCTCGAGCAGCGGCCATCTCGCGCTCGCCCAGCACATCATGGGCGTTGAGGTGGACAGCCTCCTCTTTGATATCCTGCTGCATCTCGGGACGCTGATCGCCGTGCTGGCGGTCTATTATAAGCTGGTCCTCCGGCTCATCCGGGCGTTCGTGTCGCTCGTGAACGATCTTGTCCGCAAACGGTTCAAGTGGTCCGCCATGGACTACGACAGACGGCTTTTGATGATGCTCATCATCGGGCTCCTTCCGCTCTTTCTCCTGTTTCTCCCGGTCCCCGGGACGGGGATGAAGCTGAAGGACTTTTCGGAGCAGTGGGCTTCGGATTCCAATATATGGGTCGAGGGCTTTTCCTTCCTTCTGACGAGCATCCTGCTTTTCCTTGGTATATGGGCGATCAACAACCAGCCCTCCCGTGAGATCCGCAGGAAGGACGGCACGTTGAAGGAGATCCGCGGCAGGACAAAGTACCACACCTCGGACGCGGTGTGCGTCGGCTTCGCGCAGTGCGCGGCGGCGATCCTCCCGGGGCTTTCGCGCTCCGGCTCCACGCTGAGCGCGGGGCTGCTGCGGGGCATCAACCAGCAGGCGGCGCTGGATTACTCCTTTGTCCTCGGGATCCCTTCCATCCTTGCGGCGGCCCTGCTAACTGTTTTTGACGCGGTGGGACAGGAAGTGACCGTTGGGGCCGGCGCGATGGTCGCGGGGGTCGTGACCTCCGCCGTGGTGGGCTTCCTCGCCATCAAGCTGCTCAAGTGGATCGTCACGACGAATAAGCTCCATGTTTTCGCGTTTTACACGCTGATCCTCGGCACCGTCACGCTGATCCTCGCGATCGTGGAGACGATCACCGGCGTGAACCTTTTTACCGGCATGCCGCTCTGATACCGACATAACCGGCCCGTTTTGCGGGCCTTATGCCCTGAAAGGATTGTATACATTTTGGCGACGAAAAAACAGACGGGCGGCAGAAAAGCCGCTCCGACAGCAGACAAAAATTCAAAACGCGCTCCCTCGAGTTCTTCGAAAAAGAACGGGCGCGAGCAGACCGTGGAGCAGGCCCGTTCGAGAAACCAGATGGAGGCGGTGCTCTGGTTCGCGGGGGCGATCCTCGTGGGCTGCCTCGCGTTTATCCCGGGGGACAATCTGTGGCGGATCGTCCACGATTTTCTCCGGGGGCTGTTTGGCAACTGGAGCATCCTGCTCGCCGTGCTGATGGCGTATATCGCGGTCGGCAAGGCGATGGAAAGGCAGTATCTCCGCAGCGGGGCGCGTCTCGTGCTCATCATCCTCATCCTCGCGTTCTGGTGCGCGGCGGTCCATGTGTTTACGGCGGACGCCGAGCTCGATAACCTGACGTTTTTCGGCGTGATCGCAAAGCTCTACACGCGCGGCGTGGAGACGGGCGGCGCGGGGCTCTTCGGCGGTTTGATCGGCGCGCCGATCGTCGCGGCGACGGGGCTTTTCTGCGCGCGGATCATCATCGTCGTTCTGCTCTGTGTCTGCGTGATGCTGCTCACCGGGACGACGCTGATGCAGGTCTTCCACGCCGTCTCGAAGCCCGCCGTGGCGCTCCACGGGGCGGCGCAGCGCCGGAGAGAGGAGCGCCGGCTGCTCGAGGAGAACGTGCCCGACGAAGAAGACGTGTTGCCGATGCATCCCGTGCGCGCGGATGCGCCGGAGCAGGGGAAAAAGCGTTCCGGAAGACAGGGCAGGAGAGCGGAGGAGAGACCGGTCCGGTCCTTCTCCGTGCGGGACGCCGATCCGGAGACGGAGTCGGTCATCATCCAGACGCAGACCGATGGGGAGAAGGCAAAGACCCTTTACGGTGACCCGGAGCGGATCCTTTCCGCAAACAGCATCGTCCCGGATTTCTCCGTCCCCGCCGCGTCGAATGCGGCGGAAACGCCGGAGAAGCGCCGGCCGGAGGCTGAGACGGCGGAGCCGAAGCCCGCTCCGGAAGCGAACGCCGCCGGGGAGGCAGCTTCGGAATCACCGCATTTCCCGGTGGAAGAGATGGAATCGGGAGAGCCGTCGGGGAGCGGAGAGAACGCGCCCGCAGAGAACCCGGTCCGAACGGTCGAAGAAAAGCCTCTGGAAAGCGCGGACGCGCACGCGGCGGAGATCGCTGCGGACGCGGAGAAAGCGACCGCTGCGTTTATGCAGAAGAAAGCCGAGGCGGACAAGCTCG
>CANRMW010000039.1 GCA_947631835.1 uncultured Clostridia bacterium
GCCGTTTCTGAAGCATCCGAATTTCCGGCTGAAGCTCGTGCTGCTGGAACTCACGGATTACCGGTTCCTAGACGGGTACGGTGCGCAGAAAAAACTGCGATCGACGCGGGGAGAACGCATCCCGGACCGGATCCTCGGTGAAGTGGACCTTGGCGCCCCGGGAGATTACGCGGCGCTGCTCCCCGAAGGGCTGCCGGAGACGTTCACCGTGAAGGAGCTCGCGGCCTGCTCGAAACGGCCCGCAAGGTTCGCGCAGCCCGCCGCGAACGTTTTGACATATCTCGGCGTTCTCGAGCGGGCGGGAACGCGAAACAGGGCATATCTTTACCGTGTCTCGGAAAATACCTACAAGATATAGTATAGACAAAGAAACGGGAAAAAGAGATTCCCCTTTTTGGAATTTTCACGGTTTTCCTTCTTGCCCCTTTACGAAAAAGAAAAACTAGAGTATAATCAACTTGAATGGAACCGGCGAGGGCCGCCGGTATCTGCGCGCCGCAGGATGCGGAGAAAGGTTGTATATTTTATGCTCACAGATATTGAGATCGCCCAGCAGACCAAACTGAAGCCCATTTCCGAGATCGCCGCGGGACTCGGCATCGAGGAGGAAGAGTTGGAGCCCTACGGACGCTACAAGGCGAAGCTCAACGAATCGCTTTTCCGCCGCGTGAAGGACCGGCCGGACGGCAAGCTGATCCTCGTGACGGCGATCAACCCCACGCCGGCGGGCGAAGGGAAGACCACCACCACGGCCGGCCTCGGACAGGCCATGGCGAAGATCGGGAAGAACGCGGTCATTGCGCTGCGCGAACCCTCCCTCGGGCCGGTGTTCGGGATCAAGGGCGGCGCGGCCGGCGGCGGCTGGTCGCAGGTGCTCCCGATGGAGGACATCAACCTGCATTTTACCGGCGATATGCACGCCATCACCGCCGCGAACAACCTGCTCTGCGCGATGATCGACAACCACATGCAGCAGGGCAACGGTCTCGGGATCGACCCGCGCCGCATCCTCATCAAGCGCTGCGTCGATATGAACGACCGCGCGCTGCGCAACGTCGTGATCGGCCTGGGCGGAAAGGTGAACGGCGTCCCGCGCGAGGACGGGTTCATCATCACGGTCGCGAGCGAGGTCATGGCGATCCTCTGCCTCGCGGCGGATCTCGCGGACCTCAAGGCGCGCCTCGGCCGCATCCTCGTCGCGTATACCTACGGCAACGAGCCGGTCTACGCGAAGGACCTCGGGGCGGACGGCGCGATGACGGCGCTCCTCAAGGACGCGATCTGCCCGAACCTCGTGCAGACGATCGAGGGGACGCCGGCGATCATGCACGGCGGGCCGTTCGCGAACATCGCCCACGGCTGCAACTCCGTGCGCGCGACGCGCCTCGCGTTAAAGCTCGCGGATTACTGCATCACCGAGGCGGGCTTCGGCTCCGACCTCGGCGCGGAGAAGTTCATGGACATCAAGTGCCGCATGGCGGGCCTTTCGCCCTCCTGCGTGGTCGTCGTAGCCACGGTGCGCGCGCTCAAATACAACGGCGGCGTCCCGAAGGCGGAGCTCGGCGCGGAGAACGTCGAGGCGCTGAAAAAGGGCGCGGTCAACCTTGTCGCGCATGTGGAGAATATGCGCAAGTACGGCGTGCCGGTCGTCGTCGCGATCAACCGCTTCGGCACCGATACCGACGCGGAGCTGCAGGTCATTGACGACACCTGCAGGTCGCTCGGCGTGGAATACGCGCTCTCCGAGGTGTTCGCGAAGGGCGGCGAGGGCGGCATGGCGCTCGCGGAGACGGTCTGCCGCGTGATCGACACGCACGAAAACGACACGCACTTCGCGCCGATCTACCCGCTGGATCTTACGGTGGAGGAAAAGGTCGAGACCATCGCGAAGACCATCTACGGCGCGGACGGCGTGACGTTCACCGCGCAGGCGATGAAGTCGCTGAAGGACATCAAGGCGCTCGGCGGGGACAAGCTCCCGGTCTGCATCGCGAAGACCCAGTATTCGCTCTCCGACAACGCCGCGCTGCTCGGACGGCCGAAGGGCTTCACCGTTACCGTGCGCGACCTGCGCCTCTCGAACGGCGCCGGGTTCGTCGTCGCCTACGCGGGCGACATCATGACGATGCCGGGCTTGCCGAAGGTCCCCGCCGCGGAGAAGATCGATGTGGACGAGACCGGGAAGATCTCGGGCCTGTTCTGATCTCGGGCGGTATGGCCGTTTTTGAAACACACAGCGCCGCCGAGACCGAGGCTCTTGCCGAGCGGTTCGCGGCGGCGCTTTCCCCCGGCGCGGTGGTGGCCTTCACCGGACCGATGGGGATGGGGAAGACCGCGTTCACGCGCGGGCTCGTGCGGGGCCTCGGCGGAAGAGACGAGGTCTCCAGCCCGACCTTTGCCCTGATGCATGAATACGGGGCGAAATGCCCGGTCTATCACTTCGATATGTACCGCGTCACGACGTGGGACGACCTCTATTCCACCGGCTTTTTCGACTATCTCGAAAGCGGCGGAATCCTCGTCGTCGAGTGGAGCGAGAACATCGAAAACGCCCTGCCGAAGGACGCGGTCCGCGTGGACATCGCGCCCGGCGCGGGAGAGAACGACCGGGTGATCACCGTCTCGGGGCTCACGTTTGCATAAAGGAAAGCCTATGCGCATTTTTGCTCTGGAGTCGTCCGCAGGCCCCGCTTCGGCGGCGCTCACGGAGGACGGAAAGCTCCTCGCGGAGTTCTACATGAACACGCGCCTCACGCACAGCCAGACGCTGATGGTGATGGCGGAACATCTCCTGCGCCTTACCGGGACGGACCTCAAGGCGGTGGACGCGTTCGCCGTCGCGAACGGGCCGGGCTCGTTCACCGGCGTGCGGATCGGCGTCTCGTGCCTCAAGGGGCTCGCGTTCGGGCAGGACGTGCCGTGCGTCGGCGTCTCCACGCTGCGGGCGATGGCGGAGAACCTCCGCCACGAGGACTGCGTCGTCTGCGCGGCGATGGACGCGCGCGTCGGACAGGTCTACAACGCGCTGTTCCGCGCGGAAAACGGGACGGTCGCGCGGCTGACCGAGGACCGCGCGCTGCCGCTGGACGCGCTGCGGGAGGAATGCGCGCAGTTTGGGAACCAACTGGTGCTCGTCGGTGACGGCGCGGCGCTCTGCTATGAGACGTTCCGGACGTTCGGCGCGCGTCTCGCGGCGGAGGGCGCGCGGTATCAGCGCGCGTCCGGCGTGGCGCTCGCGGCTGCGGAAATGATCGAGGCGGGGGAATACGTCTCCGCCGAAGCGCTCCGGCCCGCCTATCTGCGGCTGCCGCAGGCGGAGCGGGAGCTGAAAGCGAAACAGGCAGCGGGAGGAAAGATATGATCGTCATCGGTTCGGATCACGGCGGCTTCGCGCTGAAGGAGGCCGTCAAGAAGCATTTGGACGGGATGGGCATCGCATACACCGACCTCGGCCCCTCGAGCGGCGAGAGCGTCGATTATCCGATCTACGGCGCGAAGGTCGCCCACGCGGTCGCGGACGGCCGCGCGGAGCGGGGGATCGCCATCTGCTCCACGGGGATCGGCATCTCCATGGCGGCGAACAAGGTGAAGGGCGTGCGCGCGGCGCTTTGTACCGACGCGCACATGGCCGAGATGACGCGCCGCCACAACAACGCGAACGTGCTCTGTATGGGCGGGCTCATCACGGAGGAAGCGACGGCCCTTGCCATTGTGGATACCTTTCTGAATACGCAGTTCGAGGGCGGCCGCCATGCGCGGCGCGTCGGCGAGCTTTCGGAGATCGAAGCCGGTCGGCTCTGAGCGGCTTTCAGAATAAGGAGGTTCAACATGAACGAGCAAATTTATGTCATGGATCATCCGCTGATCCAGCACAAGCTGGGCATCCTGCGGGACAAAAACACGGGCACGAAGCAGTTCCGCGAGCTCGCGAGCGAGATCGCGCGGCTGATGTGCTATGAGGCGACGCGCGACCTGCCGCTGGAGGACGTGGAGATCGAGACGCCGATGCAGAAGATGACTGCGAAGACCATTGCGGGGCGCAAGCTGGCGTTCGTGCCGATCCTGCGCGCGGGTCTCGGCATGGTAGAGGGGATGCTGGATATGGTCCCGAGCGCGAAGGTCGGCCATATCGGGCTCTACCGCAACGAGACGACGCACCAGCCGGTGGAGTATTACAACAAGCTCCCGCCGGATATCGAGGAGCGGGACGTCATCGTGCTCGACCCGATGCTCGCGACGGGTGGCTCTGCGATCGACGCGATCACCATCGTGAAGCGCTCGAATCCGAGAAGCATCAAGTTTATGTGCCTCATCGCCGCGCCGGAGGGGCTTTCCGCCCTGACCGCCGCGCACCCGGACGTGCAGATCTACTGCGCGGCCGTGGACCGGTGCCTCAACGAGGACGCGTACATTCTTCCCGGCCTCGGCGACGCCGGGGACCGGATCTTCGGAACAAAGTAACGACGCTCCTGCAGCCGTGCAGGACAGAAGTTGCGGAGGAAGAATCGGCGGATCTGCATTCCTGCAGAATCCGCCGTTTTTTTCTCTCTTTCCGGGTGTTTTTGAGTCATGGACAGTTCTTTCCTGCAACGCACGAATCTTTCAAAAAATAAGATGAATTTGAAAAATTCGTTGTTGACATTTAACAGAAAACTTGCTATACTGTATGCAGAAAAGAGGCAAACGGATGCCTCCGGGACGAACCTGTACAAAGGCGTACAGAAAGGAGCAATTACCATGACCCCCGAAATGATCGAGATGGCTCAACTGATTTCCACACTGCTCGGCGCGTTCACGCTGATCCTGATGGCCGCGTTCATCACGGCGGTTCACTTCTACGACCGCGCGGTCCGCAGAAGAAGGGTGCAGTTTGGTTCCGCCGTCGAGGGCCTCGACGGACGGCAGATCCCCAGCATGGGGTTTGACGGCCCGTTCCATCCCGGTGCATAAGCGCCGTGGGAAGGCCGGATCTGAGAAAATATAGATTGGCAAATAACAAGAAACGCTCGCCTTATGGCGGGCGTTTCTCTTCTGCGCCGTGCGGATTCATCTGTCGAGCCACAGAAGGAAATCGAGCTTTTTGACGTCCGTGATCCCCGTGTCCGGGTACTGCGCGTCAAACAACCGGACGAGCAGTTTTCCTTCGTCGGACGCCAGATAGTCGGAAAATTGGTCCCGGTATGCGTCGTACCATTTGCAGCAGGCCGCTTCCCGGTCTCGCTTTGCGGTCGGGGCAGAAATGCCGAAATGCTGCTTCGTGACAATGCGGTCCCAGATCGGAAAACGGGGATCGATCGTGTGCGCCATTTTGCTGGAGAAGGACATTTCATAGGTGTTCCGGATGTGCTTG
Source organism: uncultured Clostridia bacterium (assembly GCA_947631835.1). GTDB lineage: Bacteria > Bacillota > Clostridia > Oscillospirales > Acutalibacteraceae > Hominenteromicrobium. Next base: position 5,351 of record CANRMW010000039.1, read on the forward strand.
ATGCGTTCGAGCGCCATGACGAAACGCATCTCCCGGACGTCTTTGAGCTGTTCCAGCAGCCGGAAGTAGTGCGCCGCAAACCCGTCACTGTAAAACCGCCGCATTTGGTAAAAGCTGCGGAAGACGGTTTGAAATTCCCGGTCGGCGGACACGTCCGTCCTGTGCAGCCGCCCCATGAGATACATATAGGCGCGCAGGCCCGTCTTGAGTTCGGGTTTTTGGAGGATTTCCAGCGCCCGCTGTTCGTCGATCATGTTCCACACCGTCCCGTAAATTCAAGTGAACGACCAAGCCCGCCGGCGGACCGGCGGGCTTTTGCTCTTTCTCCGTCAGAGAAGCCGCGTTTCGTTGATGACGAGCTCGAAGGTCAGGCCGAGCAGGTCGGCGGCTTTGCGGCAGAGGACCATGCGGTCGAGGAAGATCTCGAAATACTCCATCACGGGACAAATCGCCGTGTCGATGGTGATGCTGAACAGGCAGGCGCCGTTTTCACGATCGACCGTGAGCTTGGCTTCGACCACGGCGTAGTTCACGCGGTCGTGGATGTCCGCAGCGATGACGGCGGTCTTGCGCACGCGGCTCCGCCGGACGTCGCTTTTGTCCGCGAGGATCAGCGCGGCGGAAACGGGATCGACCGGGAAGGCGGTCTTTTCGTCGTGGTGGCCGATGGCCGCGCAGACGACGGCGATCTCCTCCGGCGGCATGTGCAGCTCCTTGAGGAGGGCGAACGCCATGATCGCGCCGCTGTGCGCGTGATCGACGCGGTTCACCGTGTTGCCGATGTCGTGGAGATACCCGGCGATGGCCGCGAGCTCGCATTGGCGCTCCGGGTAGCCGAGCGCGCGGAGAATGGCGCTTGCCGTTTTGCTCGAGCGCATGGCGTGGGGCTTGCCGTGCTCCGTGAAGCCCAGCGCGCCCATGCAGGCGTTGCCGCTTTCCACATAGATGTTGGCCTCTTCGTTCCGGTAGATCTCGTCGGGAGAGAGACGAACGTATTCCATGGTGTCCCTCCGTTTATGCGGCTCAGTCCGCGGTGAACATGCGGTACATGGCCTCGCAGCAGATCTGCGCGTGCAGCTTGTAGTTTTCGAGGTCAAGGCTCTCGTTGCAGTTGTGCGCGTTGGAGTTCTCGTTCGGGAAGCCCGCGCCGAACGCGACGCCCTTGCCGAACATCTGGCGCGCGTAGGTGCCGCCGCCCATGGCGAAGATCTCGCATTTTTCGCCGGTCACGTCCTCATACGCGCCGGAGAGGAGCCGGACCAGCGGGCCGTCCTTCGGCAGATAGAGCGGCTCGGAATCGGAGACGAGCGTGTATTCGAGGCCGGCGGCTTTCGCCTGCTCCTCGATCTTCGCGCTGATCTCGGAGCCCTTCGAGAGGGCCGGATAGCGGATATCGACGGTGAAGCTGCCCGTCCCATTTGCAGCGGAAAACAGGCCGAGGTTGAAGGTCAGCGGGCCGCTGGGTTCGTCGCTCTGCGCCACGCCGAGCAGGGAGCCGTCGTAAGTAAAGCCGATCTTTTCGTCGGAGAAGCAGAGGAGCTTCCCGCACTTTTCGCCCCAGACGGAGACGAGCAGGCGGACGAGATGCGCGGCGGCGTTGACGCCGTTCTGCGGGCCGGCCGCGTGCGCCGCCTTGCCGTTTGCGAGGATGTGCGCGCCGGTTTCCGTCCGGGTGAGGACGAAGTCGCCGTCCGAGCTTTCCGCCGCGGCGGTGAGCTGTGCAAATTCCGCGTCGTCGCAGAGGACGTCGGCCTCGGCCTTATACGGCACGGCGTTCGGGACGGTCCCGGCGGTGAGCGAGACGATCTTTTCCCCGACCTCGCCCTTCACGACGAAATTGATGTGGCCCTTTTCGCAGTGGCACAGGCCGTAGCCGCCGTCGGGGGTGAAGCCCATCGTCGGGTGCTGTTCCTTCGCGAAGTAGTGGCCCATGTCCTCCATGCCGATCTCCTCGGCGGAACCGAGGACGACGCGCAGCTTGCGCTTGCCCACGACGCCCGCGTCGCGCAGGGCGCGGAGGCAGTGCAGCGCGACGACGGCCGGGCCCTTGTTGTCGGAGACGCCGCGGCCCCACGCTTTGCCGTCGTGGATCACCATGGTGTAGGGGTCGCTCAGCCAGCCCTCGCCCTCGGGGACCACATCGAGATGGTCCATGACGACGGCGTTCTCTTCGCCTTCGCCGAGTTCGATGTGCATGGCGTAATAATCGACGTTTTTCGCCTTCAGGTCATACTTTTTGGCGAGCTCCATGGCCTTGTCAATGGCGCGGGCGGCGTCGTCGCCGAAGGGGTGCGGCCCCGGCTGCGGCTTTGCGACGGAGGGGATCGCCACGAGCTCTCCGAGGTCGCGGAGGATATCGTCCCAGTATTCCAGAATTTTCTGTCCGAACATGATGGCATACGCATCCTTTCCAAAGACATATATATGGGACCGGGGGATCCCCTCGCCGCGGGGGAGCGGGAAACTCCCGGGTCCTTCTTTATCATAAAGCATTCTAAGGAGAAAATCAATGTTTTTTTGTTTTCTCCCGGGAAAGGGGCGCAGCGATGCTCAATACGCTCTGGATGGCGATGCTTTTGCTCGCGTTTATCGGCGCCGCCGCGACCGGCGGGATGCCGTCGCTCGCGAAGGCTGCGGCGGAGGGCGCGGGGAACGCCGTGGAAACCGGGCTGCTGCTGCTCGGCGCGATGGGGCTGTGGTCCGGTCTGATGGAGGTCGCGGAGGCGGCGGGCCTCGCGCGGGCGCTTTCGAAGGCGCTGGCGCCGCTCATCGGGCGGCTGTTCCCGGAGTACAGAGACGTTCCCGCCGTGGGGGAAAAGATCTCGATGAATTTCGCGGCGAACCTGCTCGGAATGGGAAACGCGGCGACGCCGCTCGGCCTCGCCGCGATGGATGAGATGCAAAGGATCTCGCCGGGCAGCGCGCCGACAAAGGGGATGATCCTCTTCGTCGCAATGAACACGGCGTCCTTCCAACTCCTGCCGACGAGCGTCGTGACGCTCCGCGCCTCGATGGGGAGCGCGGATCCATACGACGTCCTCCCGTGCATCTGGATCGTGTCGTTTGCGAGTCTCGCCCTCGTGACGGCGGTGTGCAAGCTGATGGAGCGCGTCTCATGGAAGCCGTAGGCGGCGCGCTCGTCTGCGCCGTGACGGTCGGGATCGTGCTTTCAGGGTACCTGCGGGGCGTGCCGGTCTTCGATGTGTTCACGAAAGGCGCGGCGAAGGGAATGAAAAGCTGCGCCAGGCTGCTGCCCACGCTGCTCGGGCTGATCGTCGCGGTGACGATGCTCCGCGCCTCGGGCTTCTTTTCGGCGATGGGTGCGCTCCTCCGGCCGCTGACCGACGCGCTGCGCCTCGAGCCGGATCTTTTGCCGCTGATGCTCCTGCGGCCGTTTTCGGGGAGCGGGTCACTCTCTTATGTAACGGAGCTGTTCCGCGCGCACGGCGCGGACAGCGAGACGGCGCGCATGGCGGCGGTACTCGCCTCCTCTACGGAGACCACGTTTTACGCGGCGGCGGTGTATTTTTCCGCGCGCGGGTACAGGTCGCTGCGCTATACGATCCCGGCGGCGCTGTGTGGGGACTGCTGCGCCGTGCTGCTCTCGGTGCTCTGCGTCCGCCTTTTTTTCTGAAAGGCTCCGCTCACAGCGACGCGCGGATCTTCTGCATCGCGCCCTTTTCGAGCCGGGAGACCTGCGCCTGCGAGATGCCGATCTTCGCGGCGACCTCCGTCTGGGTGCGGCCGTCCAGAAAGCGCATGGAGAGGATCTTCTTTTCCCGCTCCGAAAGGCCGTGGATCGCCTCTTTGATCGCAATTTCCTCCAGCCAGTCTCCGTCGGTGGTGCCGCCCTTGATCTGATCCATGATATAGATGGTGTCGCCGCTGTCGGAAAACACAGGCTCATAAAGAGAGACCGGCTCCACGATGGCTTCCAAAGCGATGACGACGTCTTCCGGCGGCAGGTGCAGCCTCTCTGCGATCTCCGTGACGCTCGGCTCCCGGCCGCGCTCGTTCGTGATCTGCTCCTTCATCTGCATGGCGCGGTACGCCGTGTCGCGCATGGAGCGGCTGACGCGCACCGCGTTGTTGTCCCGCAGGAAGCGCTTGACCTCGCCGGAGATCATCGGCACGCCGTAGGTGGAGAACATCACCTCGTGGCTGGGATCGAAGTTGTCGATGGCCTTGATGAGCCCGATGCAGCCCACCTGAAAGAGGTCGTCCGGGTTTTCCCCGCGCGACGTGAACCGCTGGATCACACTGAGAACGAGGCGGAGGTTCCCGTAGATCAGCTTTTCGCGGGCTTCCCGGTCCCCGGCGCGGGAGCGCTTGAGAAGCTCCTGCATCTCCTCGTTTTTGAGCGTCTGGAGCTTCGCGGTGTTGACGCCGCAGATCTCCACCTTCGTCTGTCCGTATGCGTACATAAAAACTACCTCCGAACGATTCAGTCCGGAGGTAGTATGGTCCGTTTTGCCGGGATGTAATCAGCGGCAGAAATCGTTGAGATATCTTTCCATGCAGGACTGGATGACGCATTCCGCCGCGACGCGGTCGAGCACCGTGCTGACGACCGGCGTGTCCTTGTGCTCCAAGGATTTGTAGACGGTGAAGAAGTGCTTCATCTCGTCGAAGATGTGCTTGGGCAGTTCGGAGATGTCCTTATAGGTGTTGTAGGTCGGGTCCTCAAAGGGGATGGCGATGATCTTTTCGTCGTCCGCGCCGGAATCCTTCATCGTGATGACGCCGATGGGATAGCAGCGCACGAGGGAGAGCGGCAGGATGTTCTCGCTGCAGAGCACGAGCACGTCCAGCGGGTCGCCGTCGGCGGCGTAGGTCCGCGGGATGAGCCCGTAGTTTGCCGGATAGTGGGTGGAGGTATATAAAACGCGGTCGAGCTTCAAAAGGCCGGTCTCCTTGTCCAGCTCATATTTTGCCTTGCCGCCCTTTGTGATCTCGATCACGGCCCAGAAGTCGTCGGGCTTGATGCGTTTGGGGGAAATGTCGTGCCAGATGTTTGTCATGGGGATCGCTCCTTTTGGGTGAAAAATCAGGCCGGGGCTTTCGAAAAACTCCCTGTAGGTGCTTTCGGGAGTATTATATCATGCCGCCGCGGAAAAAGCAACGGCAAAATACGCAAGGAGGAACCTGTATGATCGTGCGGATCGGAGAGATGCGGAACCGGGACGTCATCAGCATTCGCGACGGCGCGAGGATCGGTTTTTTAGGGGACATCGAGTTTGACGCGGAAAAGGCGCAGCTCATCGCCGTGGTGGTCTACGGCCGCGCGCGGTTCTTCGGCCTGCTCGGGCATGAGGACGACTGCGTGATCCCCTGGCAGCAGGTGCGGACCATGGGGGAGGACGCGGTGCTCGTGGATTTCGAGCCGCCGAAACGCCCGCCGCGCCGACACTTTTGGACCGGCTGGCTGGAAGAGCGATAGCCGAACGGGGCGCCCGCGGGGTGCCTTTTCATTAGCACCGGGATCATCTCCCATTCACGCCGCTTTCGTTTTCCCGCCTCTTCGGAGGCTACAATTTCTAAAATGAAGACAATTCGCAAAAAAAGAAAATAATACTTGCAAAATGGAGCAGTTGGTGTTATATTAGAGAAAAAGAACAAACGAAAGGAAGAATTTTCGTGAAAAAGACATTTGTAATTTTGACACTTGTTCTGTTTCTGCTCGCGTTTGTCGGATGCGCAGCGCAGCAGGACAGCGCAGAGCAGACAGGCAGCGCTTCACAGCTGAGCGCGCCGTCTTCATCCACGGAAGTGCCTCTGGAGAACACGGCGTTTATCAGCGGGATGGGCTGCAGCGACCCGACCTGTACGGACGCTTCGCATCACCATGACTGCCCGGAAGACTGCACAGACTATGACCACCATCACAACTGTCCGCTCGACTGCACCGAAGCGGGCCACCATCATTCAACGTCCAGTTCGACGGCGGGGGCCGCGCAGACGGCGGGAACGCACCATGCGGAAAGCCACGCCTCCCACCACGGCGACAGCCACCACTAACAGGAGAGAAGTCCGCGAAAAACAGAGAAAAAACGCTTGCTTTCCGCGTCGGTTTGTGGTATACTAATCGATGCGGTTTGCAATGTCTGCACGCAAAAACGCACGCCGGAACGCCCTCGGGAAGGTGCCGCAAGCGCGGTGGACCCCGAAAATACAGGCCCGGCGGAGGAAAAACCGAGGAGGTATTTCAAAAATGGCAGTCGTATCCATGAAGCAGCTTCTGGAGGCCGGCGTCCACTTCGGACACCAGACCAGAAGATGGAACCCGAAGATGCAGCAGTACATCTTCACCGAGCGCAACGGCATCTACATCATCGACCTGCAGAAGACCGTTCGCAAGCTGGAGGAAGCGTACAACTTTGTCCGCGACCTCGCTGTGGAGGGCAAGAACGTCCTGTTCGTCGGCACGAAGAAGCAGGCGCAGGATTCCATCCGCGAAGAGGCCACCCGCGCCGGCGCGTACTATGTGAACGCCCGCTGGCTCGGCGGTATGCTCACCAACTTCACCACGATCCGCCGCCGCATCCAGCGCCTCGCGCAGCTGCGCAAGATGCAGGAGGACGGCACGTTCGATCTGCTCCCGAAGAAGGAAGTCGTGAAGCTGGAGCTCGAGATCGAAAAGCTCGAAAAGTATATGGGCGGCATCAAGGAGATGAAGGACTTCCCGGGCGCGTTGTTCATCGTTGACCCGCGCAAGGAGCACATCGCCGTTTCCGAGGCCCGCAAGCTCGGTATCCCGATCGTCGCCATCGTTGACACGAACTGCGACCCGGACGAGATCGATTATGTGATCCCGGGCAACGACGACGCCATCCGCGCTGTCCGCCTCATCGCCGGCGCGATCGCAAATGCGATCATCGAAGGCCGCGAGGGCCAGATGGGCGCTGCCGCGCAGGAAGAAGAGACCGAGGAAGCCGAAGCGAACGCCGAGGCCGAGCCGGAGACCGAGGAATAATTTCGAGAAAGACGAGGGATAAGAATGAGTTTCACAGCGAAAGACGTCGCCGCGCTCCGCGAGAAGACCGGCTGCGGCATGATGGACTGCAAGAAGGCGCTCACCGAGGCCAACGGCGATATGGAAAAGGCCACCGAGCTGCTCCGTGAAAAGGGCCTCGCGGCTTCCGTGAAGAAAGCCGGGCGCATCGCCGCCGAGGGCGTCGCATACGCGATGGTCAGCGAGGACGGCAAGGTCGGCGTTGTGATCGAGGTCAATGCCGAGACGGACTTCGTCGCGAAGAACGCCAGCTTCAACGAGTTTGTCAAGACCTGCGCCGAGACCGTCATCTACGGCAACCCGGCGAATGTCGAAGAGCTGCTCGCGATGAAAGCGCACGGCAGCGAGGATACTGTGGACGCGCTCCTCAAGGACAAGATCCTCACGATCGGCGAGAACATCAAGATCCGCCGCTTCGCCCGCTATGAGGGCGACTGCGTGGCGTATGTCCACGGCGGCGGCCGCATCGGCGTGCTCGTCCGCATCGAAACGGAGAACATCCCGGCCGACGTGCTTCAAGAGGTCGGCAAGGACGTCGCGATGCAGATCGCCGCGCTGAACCCGCTCTACCTCGACGAGACGACCGTTCCGGCCGAGGCGCTCGACAAGGAGAAAGAGATCCTGATGGCGCAGATCCAGAACGATCCGAAGAACGCGAAGAAGCCCCAGAACATCATCGAAAAGATGGTCACGGGCCGCATCGGGAAGTTCTACGAGAACAACTGCCTGATGCAGCAGGCGTTCGTCAAGAACGGCGACATCACCGTGCAGAAGTATGTGGATGACGAGGCCAAGAAGGCCGGCGGCACGATGAAGGTCGCGGAGTTCACCCGCTTTGAAAAGGGCGAGGGCATCGAGAAGCGCAACGACGATTTCGCGGCGGAAGTTGCCAGCATGATCAAGTAAGAGTCCAAAGTCACAAGGCCCTCGGCATACCGGGGGCCTTTGTTCTTTCTTTTGAAAGGGGCGGGAGAAATGGCGTTTGATTACAAGAAGGAATACAAAGAATTTTACATGCCCGGCAAAAAGCCGGAGATCGTGACGGCCCCGCCGATGCGCTACATCGCGGTGCGCGGGACCGGCGACCCGAACGAAGAGGGCGGCGCGTATAAGGCTTCGATCGGCCTGCTGTACGGCGTCGCGTACACCGTGAAAATGAGCAAGATGGGGGATCACCGGATCGACGGGTATTTCGATTTCGTCGTCCCGCCGCTCGAGGGCTTCTGGTGGCAGGAAGGGGCGGAGGGGTTCGACTACGCCCGGAAGGACGCGTTCCACTGGATCTCCTGCATCCGCCTGCCGGATTTCGTGACGGAGGAGGATTTCCGCTGGGCGGTCGCAGAAGCGACGCGCAAAAAGGGACAGGACTTCTCCAAGGTGGAATATCTCACGGTCGAGGAAGGACTTTGCGTGCATATCCTGCACGTTGGTCCGTTCGACAGCGAGCCGGAGAGTGTCGCCAAAATGGACGCGTTCCTCGCGGAAAACGGTTTGGAGAACGACTTCGCCTCCGGCCGGCTGCACCATGAGATCTATCTTTCCGACGTGCGAAAGGCCGCGCCGGAAAAGTGGAAGACCGTCGTCCGGCATCCGATCCGAAAAAAGGAAACGAAGTGAAAAAAGCCGCTCCGTGTGAACTGAACCAGTAAAAACGGACAGTAGACAAAAAGCCCCCTATGTAGGAAAATAACTACATAGGGGGTAAGGT
>CANRMW010000040.1 GCA_947631835.1 uncultured Clostridia bacterium
AGGTAAAATCGGCGCCATGAGCTGGTCCGACTTCACAGGCCGGGACAGCGGCGTGTACGTCTCCGGCGTCACATCGACGCGCGTCATTTCGGGGTGGTGTTCTCCGTCGGTCACTGCGGCGAAGTCGAACATTCCCCCGTCGGTCTCATAATACTTCGTCCCAGTCGAGGAGCCAAGCGAAAAGTAGACGGTCCCGTCTTCGCTGCCATCCGGGAGGGGCACAACACCGTCCATCGGATAGGACCGGGTATAGCTGTGGTCGTGCCCGGAGAAGACGGCCTGCACACCCGCCTCCTTGAAGACGGCCGCATACGCTTCCCTGACTCCCGCGATGCTGTCATCCGAGGCGTGGTGGCCGGCGGAGAATATGGAATAGTGCATGGCCGCAACGGTCCAAAGCGGCTCCCCAAACGCGGCGGTGCATTCTTCCTTCGCGAGGCGCATGAACGCGGCGTGTTTCTCCACGTCATCCTCATCGGAATTAAGGCAGAGAAACAGCACCCCGCTGCGGAAGAACCAGTAATCACCGCCCATATCGCCCGACACGGTGACCGTACCCCTGTCCACATTCGGGGCGGAAAAAGCCCTGCTGAACGTTTCGTCCAATTCGTGGTTCCCGACGACCGCCGCGAGGGGCGTCGTTTTCAGGAGCGGCGTGCTCAGGAAACGGCGGTACAGCGCGAAATCATCCGCGCCATCGGACTGATCTCCCAGTGAAAGGACGAACTCCGGCGCATCCCCGCGCATCACGACGGACGCGAGTTCCTCGTATTTTTCCATCGGCCCCGTTTTATCCGCCTCAAAAAGCTGCGGGTCCCCGGCGCAGAGGAACGAGAAGCTGTCCGTCTCTTCCGGCACGGAAAACCGGTGCGTGCCCGAAAGGGACTCGTCCTCCACATAATACGCATAGCTGCCCGGGGCCAGATCCGTAAGCACGGCGCGGTATGTCGAGGTCCCGTTTTCCGCGTCGTCATAAAACGCCTTCGCCGGAACCTCCCAAACAGTGCCCGCCTCATCCTTCAGCGTGACCTTTCCCTCTCTGCCGGACATACCGCTCCAAGTGACCAGCATCTCCGTCTCATCCGTTCCTACGCCGAGATGCAGCGTCTCCTCGCGCAGCTCGGAGATCTTTTTCGACTGGTCGTAAAAATCTCCCAGCTCAAAATAAATATCCGAGCTGTCGGCATTCGCCTGGTGCAGCTCCACGGCGAGGACGTTCAGTCCCTCCTGCAGCGCGCCAGCAAAAGAGACGGTCGCGGTCTTCGGCGGACCGAAGGCTTCCTCGCATCCGTAATCGAAGAGCGAGCGGAAACCGCCCTCCGGAAGATTCCCGGAGAACACGAGCTTTCCGTTCAGGTAGACCAGCGCCGCGTCGTCATACGCGAGGTCCGCGCGGACCGTTCTCTCCAGATCGTCCGCGCGCGCGGTGAACAGAAGCCGGAAGCAATACGACGGCATGGCGTCGCCGTCCGGCCGGTAATGCCGCAGACAGACGGTCGGTTCATAGCCGCCGGAAACCGTTTCCAGCCTGCCATCGACCGCTCCGAAAGCGCCGGAGGCGCGCAGCCAGTCGCTGTCGTCAAAAAGCGGGTCTGTCCATCCTTCCTTTTCCGCCCGGGAGAGCCGGCCCGGATCGTCGGCATACCGCCATTCCCGGTTCGCGGCGGTCCAGATCTCCCCGAGAGAGGGGATGTTGGAAGGAAGCGGCGATGGCGTCGGACTTTCGCTCAAAGACGACGAGGCCGTCGCCGTCGGCTCTGCCGTCGGCGCGCCGCTCTCCCCCTCGGAGGCGGACGAGGAGAACGGATCCCCCGCCATGCAGCCCGAGAAGCAGAGCAAAAGCGCCAGGCAAAGCGCAAACAGACGAGTCCTTTTCTTCATAACAGGATTCTCCTTATAGATTCAGATTCACGGATCCGACCGGTCCGCGTTCTTCCGCAGCAGCCGTTTGCGCGCTTCGTATTCCGGCACAGGCCGGAAAAAGCGGTACCCTTGGAGCGCGTCGCAGCCGCTGGAACGCAGGAACTCCGCCTGGGCTTCGGTCTCGACCCCTTCGGCGAGCACCTTGAGGCCGAGATCCGCCGCGACCGAGATCATGCCCCGCACGACGCTGTCCCCGCCCTTTGTCCCAAGGCTGTCCACAAGATGCTTATCGAGCTTGATCATATCCAGCGGATAGGTCAGGATCTCATGAAAGGAGGAGAACAGCGCACCGAAATCGTCCAGCGCGATCCCGATGCCGTCGTTCCTCAGCCGCTCCAGATTCTCCGCGATCTGCTTCGCGCTGCCCTTCGCCGGACTGTCCGTCAGCTCGAAGATCAGATTGCTTTTCGGGAAATCGTATGGCCGAAACACTTCTTCGCAGCGCTGTGCAAAGTCCGCGTCGGAAAAGGTCTCGGTCGAAAAATTGCAGGAAATGAAGAAGTCGTCCCTGCCAATCCGGTGCATCTCCTCAAGGAACCGGCACGCATTCCCCAGCGCGCAGTAATCGAGCTGCGCGACAAGATGCTCCTTCTCCATCAAAGGCACGAAATCGCCCGGCGTGAGCAGGCCCTTCACTGGGTGGTCCCAGCGGGAGAGCGCCTCTCCGCCGAGGATCCTGCCGTCGCGCGCATCCACATAGAATTGAAGGAAAAGCTGGAACTCCCCGTTCGCAAGCCCGTGCTTGATCTCCTTTTGGAGCTGCCGCTCCTCCGTGAGAGACCGGAGGACCGCGTCCGTGCAGACACGGAACGATTCTCCCTCCCGGTACGCGGCTTGCGCGCACTGCGCGGTGTCGAAAACGATCTCGTTCAAGTCATGGTCATCCTGCTGCACACGGTAGCAGCCGATCGCAAACCACGGGAATTTATCCCCCTCCTTTTCCCACGGCGCATTTTCCAGTCTGTCCAGAACCGGCAAAAGCCATTCCTGCTCTTCGCGGTCGTCCAGACAGATGCGCAGCAGCACAAAGCCCCCGTCCGCGATCCGCGCGAGGATGTCCGTGTCTCCCGTGTGGTCCTGCAGGACCATCGCCATGTGGCGGAGCATCTCGTTCGTGTGGTTCCGCCCGCCGGAACGGTCCAGCCGCTCCGTATCCACATAGAAATACAAGAGGTGATACAGGATCTTGTTGTTGTCGTTCAGATACTGCCCGAAGTACCGGTTGAGATAATCTATGTTGCCGATGCCGGTCACGTCGTCCGCTTCTTTGTCCTTCTCCATCTCCTTCACCTGCCGCCGGTACCGCCGCACCATGAAGCCAAGCGCTGCCGCGAGCACCGCGATCAAAAGCAGCGCCACGCCAAAACCGATCAGCAGACCGCTGTGGTCCTTCGGCCGGTCCAAAAGCCCCGCCTGCACCAGCAGCCCGGTCCGCGTCTCTGCCGAAACGCCGTCCAGGAAGGATTGCAGATCTTTGAGGAGAGATTCGGGCGCAACGTCCGTGAGAAGGAGACGGTACGCCACCGCCTCGCCGTTTTCCTCTGCCGTGAGCACGGTGATCTCCCCGCCGTCCGCGTGGGAAAAGGTCTCGCCGCCGACAGCCGTCACGATATCCACCTGCCGGTGCTCCGCGAGGGATGCCCGCTGGTCCCCCTTTTCCGGCTGATAATACCGCACATCATAGCCGGACGCGTCGGAAAACTCCCGGAGCAGCTCCGGGATCATCCCCTCATAGCGTCCCGTATCCGCGTCGTAAAATTCCACCGGGTAGGCATCCGCGTTCCCCGCAACATAAATGATCGCATCCGCCACTGTTTATTCCTCCGTTGTCCTCCGCCCGGCATTCGGCACGCGCGCCATACCGGTCTCTTTCCAAACCAAAGGGACCGTATGCGCCGCGCCCTTCCGATATGCCGGAACGGATCGCTTCGCTTCCATGAAAAACATGCACCATTCTCCTTTATGGACCCTCAAAAGCTCCGCTTTGCCGCTCACCGAAAGCTGATCTTCTTTCGCTCGATCCTGCCCCAAACCATCTTTTTCTTGCGGTAGCCGAACAGCGCGGTCATGCGCACCCACGCAAGCACGAACCGCAGGCAGGAGACCTCCAGCGCGCAGAGCAGGACCGCCTTCACAGCATCGGAAAACGTAAGACGGAGATCGATCGTATGGATCCGCGCAAAAAAGGCCGTCAGCGACAGGATCGCAGAAAAAGCGATGTAGATCCCCAGATACAGCACCCAGAACGGGAAATTCAAAAAATCCAAAATTCCGGCCAAACCGATAGTAAGGACGCCGAACACTTCAATATACGGCGACAGCAGTTCATAGAGCAGGAAGTACATATAGGAAATAAAGCTGACCATGCCGTATTTCGGATTCATCAGGATCCGGCGGTGCCGTGTCAGGCATTGGAAAAGCCCGATGTGCCACCGGCGCCGCTGCTTCATCAGGTCCCGCAGCCGCTCCGGCGCCTGCGTCCAGCAGATGGCATCTGTCGCGTACCGGATCCGGTACGGGATATCGTGCTCCCGGCAAAACACATGCAGCTTGACGACGAGCTCCATGTTCTCGCCCATCGTAGTGGCGTCATACCCGCCCGCATCCACAACGACGCTCTTCTTGAAAAGCCCGAAGGCCCCGGAGATGATGATGCTCCCGTTGAACTTGTCGAAAAGGATGCGCGCGGCGAGAAACGAACGGTCATATTCCAGCACCTGCATGCAGGGGAGGATCTTTCTCGGCATCCTGTATTTTTCGACCTTGCCGTCCACGATGGTCGCGCCGTTGCAGGGGCGGACCGCGCCGCCCACGGCGACGACCGTATCGTCCTCCAGCACGGGCCGGACCAGCATTTCCAGCGAGTCCCGCTGAAGCACCGAATCCGCGTCCATACACATGAAATACGGGTACTGGGACGCGTTGATCCCCATATTGAGCGCGTCCGCCTTGCCGCCGTTTTTCTTTCGGATCAGCGTCAGCGGGACTTTGTGCGCCCTCGATTCATAGACGGCCAGAACAGGCTGACAGCGCAGCCTCCGCTGGATCGGACGGTTGACGAGCCGAAGGTCAAAGGCGTCGATCAGGACATCCGCTGTGTCGTCCGTCGAGCCGTCGTCCACGACGATGATCTCATACAGCCGATAATCCAACTGCAGGAGAGAGTGCACGGTGTCCACCAGGGTGACGTTCTCGTTGTGTGCCGGCACGACGATCGACACCGGGATATAGTATTCGTTCTGCAGTTCGCTTTTCAGGAGACTGCGCCGGCGCGCGCCAAACAGCGTGGAGGAGCCCACCGTCACGGAAAGGAAGAGGAAGCTCGCGTAGCCGAGCATATACAAAACGAAGAACAGACCGATGCTGTTGTAGAACGCTTCCATAAAGTCGCGCACACCAGGACTCATCCCTTCACCCCCTGCGCTTCCTGCGTCATTCTGCGGAACTCGAGCCGGTACATCATCATTTCACGCGCATACCTGTCTCTGCCGCCGACGACCTCGATCAGGTCCATATAATCCAGATCCTGCGCTTCCAGACTCACGGCCGCGTTGTACCGCACATACCAGTTCGGGCTGTGCAGGCCCTCCATCAGGACGGAGACCACGTCGTCGCCGCGATACCTTGCCAAAGAAGTCGTCGCAATGGCCGCGTACTCCCAGTTCACAGGGTCCGGGTCGCGCGCAAACTCCAAAAGCGGTCCCCGCGCCGGCTCATAGACATATTTCCCAAAATACCGGATCGCGGAAATGCGCAGCTCCTTATACCGCGAAACATCCTGCATGATCCCGAACATCCGCTCCGTGTACGTCCCGGTGCGGAAACGCACATAGTTGAGGATGCAAAGCTGCACCTTCATGGAGAAATCGTCGAACTTCTCCCAAAAGAGCTCGGTCAGCCGCTCGTGATCCCCCTGATACGTCAGCAGCCCGTCCGTCAGGATCTTTTCGTTGAAGACATGGTCCGTCCGGTCCAGCACCGCGACCGCCTGCACGATCTTTTCCGGAACGCCGAAAACATAGAGCGCGTTCATCGCATTGATCCGGCAGTACAGGTTGTCCTCCGTCATGTACTCGACCATCAGATCCTGAATGGCGTCGTCGGTGCGGAACTTTTCGAGCTTATGCCGGGAAAGGAAATACGCGAAGTACGCCGCTTCCATCTTCTCCCGCTTCCGATAAACCGGGGCAAGCTCCAGCAGCAGATTCTGCAGCCTTTCCTGGTAACCCGCCGAAGCCTCGTCCGTCCCATCCCCCACGGCGTCCGTCAGAGCGCGGTCGAAGGCGATCAGATTGTCCACGCGGGAAAGCGTTTTTTTGAGCCTGCGGAAATACCGCTCCTCCCACGTCCCCTTTTCCCGAAAGAAAGCGAGCTCGGCGCGGATGGCCGCGAGATATTCTTCCTGCTTTTTCCCCATTCTCTCGTCGCGGCCCCGCTGGAAGAAATCGTAAGCCACATTGAAGATCAGCATCGCGACGCAGACCGCGCCGTATGCGTAGAGGATCATTTCCGCGCCCGTCAAAGCTGACCGCCCCTTCCCGGATTCATCCCAGAGAACCCCAGTATTCCTTCAGGATATAGTAAGATTTCTTGAATCTCTCGTGATACGTCACGTTCTTGCCCCAGCCCTTGAGCGCGAACCGCTCCATCGGGATGCGCAGATCGCCGTTCTCCTCTGCGCCGGCGCCCACATACATCTCATTGATGTGAAGATTCTCGATCCCGTAGCACTCGTAATAATCGTCGTGGATCATCATATCCGAGGGATTGGAAAAATTGAGGAGCTGCCACGGCACGCGGACCTCGATGTAGTCCCCCGCGAACATGAAATCCGCCAGAGAATCGAAATCCGGGCTTTCCGGGTCCCCGTTGCCGTAGCGCAGCAGACCGGTCTCATAGGAGATCCCGGTTGGGACGTCCTCCTCGGAGGGCAGCTGCGGCAAAAGCTGCACCGCGTTCAGCGCCATGTTGATCGGCTTGAACAGCGGACTGTTCGCGGCGGGCGTATTCTCATCGTAATACGGGTTGAACGCGTAAAGCTCCTGGTGGTAGGTGGACATCAGCACTTCATAGCGCTCCTGCACTACCACGCGGCTGTTCTCCCTGCCGTCGATCACCATCAGGAAATCTGCCGGCCGTTCGAAAGAGACATCGTAATTCTCGCAGTATGTACTCCCGATCTTCGGGTTTGTGTCGATGGGGATATAGAGCGTATCGGCGTTCTCGTCGAAGTTCTCTTTGCGGATGAGGAAATACAGTGCCCTTTCATCGTATTTCACGGAGAGCAACACACCGTTTTCTTCGCTCACGAGGTCCGCGTCCGACCACTCGCTGACGTCCCCGTCTGTATAGCAGACGCTCTTCTCCTTGCCCGGGTCAAAGGTAAAGACGCCGAAGAACTGTTCGTTCGTCTGCAGGTCGCTCCAATACGCCGTGTAGTCCCGGTCGATGGCGTACATCGTGTTCCAAGTGCGCTTGAACCATTCGTCCTGCCACGAGAACAGGCAGGACCCCGCGCAGCCGGCGTCCATGATATCCTCATAGCACTCCACGATCGCCTGCCCCTGCTCCTCCTCTGTCATGTGCCCCTGGTTGCGGTGTGTGTTCGGGTCCTCGCGGGCCATGCCACGCCCCGTGGTCACCCCGTATTCCGAGATCACGACAGGGACAGAGTGGTAGCGCGCCAGCGCCGAAAGATACGCCCGGTAGGTGTTGTACCGCCCCTGCCGGTCCACATAATCGCTCTCTTCCACATAATCCAGCACGGACGGCGCGTCCAGCAGGGATTTGCGGTACTCGATAACTTCCTTACGCAGCTGCCCGTAGTGCAGCAGGATCTCCTCCTCAGGGATCTTTTCCGATTCCTTGACGATGTCCAGATAATCCGGGAAGTAAGGATAGACATGGTAAGACGCAAACATCCCGGAATGATAGTTTTCCGTGGGCAGGATCTTCTCCACATCCACGCAGGTGGTTTTGGAGCGGGCATAGGTGACGGTCAGCGGGTAGGAAAAGGGATCGGTGTTCGGCCAGTTGGAAAACGCCACCAGCCGCTGCTCTCCATAGCGCTCCGTCTCGTATCCGATCAGCCCGTCTCCCACTCTGGCGAGCATCGCCTCAAACGGAGAAGAACCCTCCGCGGTGGTGAGGTACTCCCCGTGGTAGCTGCTTTGATCCTCGCACACCTGATCGGTGTAGATCACAAGGCTGCTCTCCCATTCCACGCCGAGGATATACCCCAGCACCCAGCGGGAAACGTTCCTTTGATAGCTGCCGCTGCCGATCCCCTGATACCCCAGAGATAGCGTCAGGTTGCCGTGCAGCACGTCCACAAGGGTGCGGCAGTCATTTTCCAGCGTTTCGAGAAACTCGGGATCATAGGCGCTGCTGTGGGAATTGTAAACGTAATCGTTGACCCAAACGCCGTTCAGAAGATAAAGAGGCTGTTTGCCCTCTTCCTCGCGGCGCGTATTGTATTCATAGAAGGCTTCGTAAAAGTCGGAGTGGTGGATGGTGTAGATCCGAATGGTGTTCGCGCCCATATCCTGAATATAGCCGAACCAGCGCTTGTACGTCGCCTTATCGATCTTATAATCCACGGACCACGCGCCGGGCTTGCCGCTTCCGAGGTCCACGCCCCGGATCTCAAACGGCGCGAAGCTCCCGTCCTCTTGGCGGATCCGAAATTCCTTTCCCTCCGTCGTGATGAAGACGTCCGCCTCGTCGCTGTTCTGCAGGCCGATATACCAGCCCATGTGGAAAAAGCCCACATACAGCACGACCGCGACGGCGACGACGGCACAGGCGATGATAATGAATTTTTTCATTTTTTCGTTCCTCCCGCCTTCTGTCCCGTCTTCGGCTCAGTGGTTGTACTCCTTGTTTCTGGAGGGATGTGCGACCGCCTTGAGCACGTCTATGTTTTTGTCCAGCCACTCGCCCCGGGCGTGGATCCAGCCCTTGAGCACCTCCACCGCCTCCTCCAGGCTGTGGACGTTCCGTTCATCCGGCACGAGCGGTTCATAGTTTTCATAAGCGTCCGCCCAGCGCTCGCTGTTCCGGCGCGCGGTGGGACCCAGCCATTCCAGCGTCTCATCGATGTAGTCAAAAAGATATTCGTCGCTGAACCAGCTTTTCCGAAGCTCGTGATACCGTTCCACAGTGCGTTCGGCAAAGGTCTCTTCGCGGCTGATCATCCCGAAAAACGGCTTCTCGTAAGTAGTCAGCTTCTCCGCGCCGAAGGAGGTCTCGATGAAATTGTCAAAGGCGTTGTTGAAATCCCAAACGCAGAGCTTGAACTTCTCGCCCGGCTCCTTATAGATATAAGTGGAATATATGCCGGCGTCCACATTGTGGGTGAACTCGTTGATGAGATAATAATCGACGAAGTTGTCCACGTCCACCCAGTTCCAATACCCGTATTCCTCCGTGTCATAGTCATAGGAATACAGCGCCTTTTCAAACGCGGCGAAATCCATTTCGATGTCGTGCGCCAGCTCGTCCGTGAGCTTGCTTTTCCCCGGATACCGGATCGCCACGTCCTCCAGCACCTTGTTGCTGCGTTCGATAAAGCTGTAAATGTCCCGGGTCGTCTCCAGATCCGCTTCCGTGGGGCGGTCGATGCGCAGCAGATACCCGCTGATCTCCGTCCCCTTGTAGGTGTTCGCGAGGTCCAGCCGGCCCGTGTCTCCGTTCGTGATGGTCTCCACCATCAGGTAAACGCCGCGGTAATCCCCGTTCAAAAAGACTTCGCAGTACCGACAGTTCGGCGCGTACTCCATCATCTCGCCGGCGATATTATAGCACATATAATTGCGGACCAGCGATTTGTCGAGATACGGACCGTTCAGCGCCCACTCGTTGTGCGCGTCCATGCCCATGACCTCGATCTCGTTGTCGCGCCCGTTTTCATCCACAAACTTGAGCAGATACGGACTCTTTTCAAAGCGCCGCGACTGGTGCCCGCGAATGCGGAAAAGGCTCCTCGTCTCGAAATCCGGCACATCGCTCAGGTGATTGTTGCCGGATTCGTTGTCGATCACCTTCACGGAGACGTTCAGATAATCTTCTCCCTCGTCTGTGACGGTATAGATCGCCTCGTCAAAGCGGTCCTCCTCGCCGGTCAGCGCGCCGGGAACGCTTTTCCCGCCCGTGTCGATCAGAACGAGCGGAAGATGCGAGCAGAACACCTCGTCCCCATGGTCCGAGCATGGCGTATAGCCCGGCTCCTCAAGGTGTTGGTGGATCCTCCGCGTCTTTTCCGCAGTCTCACGGCTGACCGCCGGCAGGGAGAAGATCGCGGCAAGCATCACCGCGGCCGCCAAAATACAAACCACTCTGTATTTCATTTCCGTTTCCGTTCAGGTTTTCAGCTTCCGATATCGTCGTTCTGCGCCACGGTATTGAAGTATTCGATGTTCCCGAGGGCATACACGGCGTCGGTGATGCTCTGCGTCGATTTGCGGTCCTTGTTCATCACGCGGCGGCTCAGCTCATAAATGAACTCCACACTGGTATCCGTGGTGTTTTTCACGCGCAGCGTCGCCTTTCTGGAAAAGCGCTGGAAGATCAGCGCCTCCAACCTCTGTTCGTTTGTGCGGGTCGTGCGGATGATCATCAGCACGCGGTTGTCGTTTTTGATCCTTCCGAAAAGCAGGAGCATCACAAAGACGAACGCGGTGCCGATCCCCGCGACACGGAAGTCCCCCGCGCCGCAGCAGATCCCGACGACGATGGTCCAGAATATGTACAGCGTGTCCCGGGTATCCTTGATCGCCGTGCGGTACCGGACGATGGAGAGCGCGCCGACCATGCCGAGCGAAAGCGCCAGATTGTTCCCGATGACGATCATCACGGTCGTCGTCACCAGCGTCATGGCCACCAGCGAAACATTGAATTTCTTGCTGTATATGCTCCCGGAATGGGAGAGCCAGTAGGAAAGGAAAATAAAGCACGAGATGACGGCCGCCGCCGCAAGACGGATCACAATGGTCTCCACGGAAAGCTCGCCCGCGCCGGAAAGCATCTCCACCAAGGTTTCTCTCATTTTAAATACCCTCTTTCTCTCACTGTATGTAGCGAAGCCCCGCGCTTCGTGCCAGGCAGTATTTGCTGACGGAAAACTCCGACCGGTCCGCGAGGCTCACCGCCTGTTTGATATAACTCAGCAGGAATCCGTTGTACTTGACCTCCAGCACCACATGGAAGGGGTCGAGCACCGGATACTGCATCAGGTCCTTGGAGAAAATATCGGCGCTCGATTCCGTCGCGACGATCTCGCTGTCGAGCGTGATGCGGATGCGGTTCTCCTTCGCGATAAAAGCCCGCCGCCGGTATTCCACCACCGCTTTCGGCCGGTAGCACATCCGGTGCATCAGGCCGTAGCATTCGCGTGCGAACGGTTCCGGCATCTTCAGGAGCGGTTCGTAATCCCCGGCGATCAGGCGCTTCGCATCCTCCCGGGACAGCGTAAGGGAGCGCTTTTTTTGAAAGGAGCCTTCCTTCTGCTTCATTTCGAGGACCGCCGTCGCGCCCTCCGGGTCATAGCAGCGCAGCCGGATCTTTTTTCTAAGCTCCATGCCGTCCACTTTGTCGAAAAAATCGTCGTCGTTGAGCGTGTCGTAATACAGGGATCGGATGCGGTATCCCCACAGGCCGTTGTGGCTGTCCGGGATCATGATCGCGCCGAGCTTTGCTGCGAGCCGCTGTGCATCCGGGAGCGGTATCAGAAACTTTTTCTCCTGTCTGAGGACCTCATTCAAGGCAAGACCCCTCCCTTCTCCAAAGCGCTGCGCTTCGTGTTTCTAAGAAAAGAAAATATGCAGAAACTCAAAACAAATCTTCGGTTCCTTCGATCCGACCTCTGCAAACCAAATAAAGAAAGCCGGCGTGCGGTGCCGGCCGCATTTCCGGTGCGCTGCGGAAAGCCTTTCCTTCCTTCGCGGGCGAAAACCGGAGCCGCGTCCCTTGCTTTTCCGTCCCCGGTCTTTCCAAAAGGGAAAGCCAAAAGCACGCGCCGCTCCGCCGCGCAGGACCGCTTTTTCCCGGCTTTTCAACACAGATAGTATACCACCCAACAGTTGAAATTGCAACCCTTTTTCCCCTCCTGCATCGCGAATCTTTCGGCAGCGCCCCTCTCTATGGACATTTCTCCGCGTCTGTGCTATACTGGTCTTACGTTTTCGAACGAAAGGTCCTCGCCCGGCGTTTCCCGCAGAAGGGAGCCGGGCGCCAAAAGGGAGGCAGTGCGGATGAAGATCGGTTTGGTACTGGAAGGCGGCGCCATGCGGGGGATGTATACCGCCGGCGTTCTGGACGTCTTTCTCGACAACCGGATCGCGGTGGACGGCATCGTGGGCGTCTCCGCCGGGGCGCTCTTCGGCGTCAACTATCTCTCCGGGCAAAAAGGCAGGGCCATCCGTTACAACAAGCGCTTCAACCGGGACAAAAACTACATGGGGCTGCGCCCGCTGCTTCGCGAGGGAAACCTCTTCAGCACAAAGTACGCGTATGACGAGGTCCCCCGCATGCTCGATCCCTTTGACGATGCGCGCTTCAAGGCCTCCCCCGTCCCCTTTTATGCCGTTGTGACGGACGTTGCGACCGGCGCGCCCGAATACATCCGCATCCGCAGTGTGTTCGATCAGATGGACGCGCTGCGCGCTTCCGGCTCCATGCCCATCGTGTCGCGTCCCGTGAAGATCGGGGAAAAATACTACCTGGACGGCGGCGTCTCGGACAGTATCCCCTTCGAGTGGCTCTCCGCGCAGGGATATGAAAAGCTGGTCGTGATCCTCACCCGCGACAGGGCATACCAAAAGAAGGCCATGCCTGCCGCGTTCGTGCGGCTGTGCGCCGGGAAATATCCCGAGGTGGTGGAAAAGCTGCTCGAGCGGCACACGCTCTATAACCGCTCCGTCCTCCGGCTGAACGAATGGGAGGCAGCGGGGCGCGCGTTCGTGATCCGTCCCTCCGAAGCGATCCGGATCAGCCGCATGGAAAAAGACCCGGAAAGGCTGCAGGCCGTTTACGACCTCGGCGTCCGCGACGGCAGCCGGCGGCTCGAAGCGCTCCGCGATTATCTGGAACAGACATAAAAACCGTGCGTCGGTCGCCCCGCCGCACGGTTTCCTTTTCCTTTCTTAATTTCTTCTCTCACAGCCCGACGGCGTTTCTTCCGTGCCGCGCGATGCAGCGCCAGAAAGCCTTGTACTCCTCAAAGGAAAGCGTTCCTCCCGAAACCAGGATCTCATAATCTTCCCGGTGCCAGCGGTATCGGATCCCCGTCTCTGCGTAGCCGTTCCGCAAATAAAACCGCTTCCGTCTTTCCCTCTGGGCGCTGTTCCCGGCGCGCGAATCCGGGCGTTCAATGTCCACCATGATCCGGGATCCCGCCTTCTCCCGCGCGATCTCCCGCAGCGCTTCGCTGCCGTACCCGCGCCCGCGCAGGGCCTCCTCGACCGCAAAATAGATGATGTGCGCGATGTCTCCGGCCTGGATCAGGCAGGCAAAGCCCACCAGAAGGTCTTTGTCATAGAGCGCCGTCGTCTCCACATACCCAGCGTCCGCACCGATCAGATCTTCAAACGGTCTGCGTTCTTTTTCCGGGAACGACCGGAGATACAGCGATTCGATCTCCCCGAGATCCCCGGAATCCTTTGTAACGGGCTTTCTGGTCAGCATGATCCGCCTCCCGCTATCCCCTGTCGAACAGGATCGTGGAGCAGTAGCGCTCCCCGGTATCCGGCGCAAGGCAGACCACGTTTTTTCCCTTTCCGAGTTTTTTCGCGAGCTGCAGCGCGCCC
This sequence comes from uncultured Clostridia bacterium, assembly GCA_947631835.1. Taxonomy (GTDB): domain Bacteria; phylum Bacillota; class Clostridia; order Oscillospirales; family Acutalibacteraceae; genus Hominenteromicrobium. The sequence goes on from CANRMW010000040.1 coordinate 13,728, forward strand.
CAAACGTTGGTCCCGGCGGAAATGCCCGCAAGGATGCCTTCCTCCCTCGCGAGGCGGCGGGCGGTATCGAGCGCCTGCTCGTCGCTGACAAGGATGACCTCGTCATAGATGGAAGTGTCGAAGTTCGCAGGGACAAAGCCGTCCCCGATCCCCTGCTGGAAGTGCGTGCCGATCGGTCCGCCGAGAAG